>CALMOO010000405.1:0-7310 GCA_937871705.1 uncultured Hymenobacter sp. | reverse complement strand
GCTACCGTGCACAATGTATTCAGCATTCTCGCGCTTAGCATATTCGGCAATCGCCAGCGCCTGAAACATGCGCTCTGCACTTACCGAGAGGGGGTAGGTGTCGTTTTTCAACACGTTGCCAAACAGCAAATAGCGCAAGCAATCGTGGTAAAAACGCTCGGTAATATCAATTACCTCGTGCTTCACCGAACCTAGCTCGTAGGCGCGCTTTTCGATAGCCACCAGTTCTTCGGCCGAAAAGCCGCCCGAGTTGACGATAACCGTGTGCACCTCTAAATTTTGCTCCCGCGAGAGGTTCACTACGCAGTACGACGTGTCGAGGCCGCCGCTGTACGCTACAATTGCCTTTTTCTTCATTGCGAAATTGTAAACCGGAGTGGTACTCCGCTTAATCGTTATTAGTCGTTGAATAAGTAAGCTAACCAGAAACGGCGGGCCACTCCGTTCTACAGTTCATCGGGTGACTCATGCTCAGGGGGCGGCGCCGAAATATTATCGAACACCATACCCGTGCAAAGGCACATTTTGCGCTCGTTTTCCATCAGAATACCATAGTTCTTGCAGCTTTTGCAGCCTTTCCAAAAATCCTCGCTGGTAGTAAGCTCCGAAAACGTCACCGGCTTGTAGCCCAAGTCGCTGTTGATTTTCATTACTGCCAAGCTCGTGGTAATGCCGAAAATTTTGGCGTCCGGGTACTTCGTGCGCGATAGTCGAAATACCTCGCGCTTGATGGCGCGGCCCAGGCCGTGCTTGCGCAGTTCAGTGTTTACCACGAGGCCCGAATTAGCCACAAATTTGCCGCTCTCGAACGTTTCGATATAGCAAAAGCCCGCCAGTTCGTCGTCTACGAAAGCGATAACTGCGTTGCCTTGCAGCATTTTAGAGCGCACGTAGTCGGGCTCGCGCTTGGCTATGCCGGTTCCCCGCTGTTTGGCCGATTCGATGTACCATTGACACAGCAAATCCGCATACTGCGTGTCTGCTGCTGTCGCAACCCGTATTGTCATTAGTTAGGAAATACTTAGCAAAAAGACGTAGTTGACCGGCCCCCGCAAAATGCGAGTTAGCGGCAGAAAACCCGGAGTCTATACGGTAAGTGGCTGAACGCGTTAGCGGTGGCTCAGCAAAGCTGGCTCGAAAGCCAGCACCCGGCGGTTGAAGCCGGCTAGGGTCGTCGCAGCAATGCGCAAACCAGCGTGCGCACACTTTCCGCTCCCATTAGGACCTGAGTAGAAAGCAAAAAATTGGTGCGAACCAAGTAAAGCATTGCGAAAAGTGGCTGTAGGCTTGCAAGCAAGATAGCAAACCAGGGGCCATAATGAAGCCGCAAAGGTAAAAGTTCCTACTTTTGCCTGCAACAAAAAAGACAATTTTTTTCGCTAGCGAAACTACTGTGGCGATGAATAAATTATGAACAAACCCGAAGTAACTATTTATAAAATTGGGGGTGGCATCATCGATGACGCTGCCGAGTTAATAAAATTCCTAGTATTATTTGCCCAAACCGCTGGGTTCAAAATCTTGGTGCATGGCGGCGGTAAAGGGGCCAGTGCCATGATGCGTGAGCTCGGCCTTACACCGCAACTTATCAATGGTCGTCGTGTTACGGACGCGACTGTCCTAGATATTGTCACCATGTTTTATGCTGGTAAAACCAACAAGCAGGTAGTAGCCGAGCTACAGCGTCTTGGGGTAAATGCGCTAGGGCTCAGTGGTGCTGATGGTAATATTATTCAAGGAGTTAAACGGCCTGTAAAAGATATTGACTACGGCTTTGTGGGAGATATAACAACTGCCAGTATTAATAAAAAATTAGTACAGCAGCTACTGGCGAGCGGCCTTACCCCCGTACTGTGCCCTATTATTCATGATGGGAACGGTCAACTATTGAATACTAATGCCGATACTATTGCTTCGGCAGTAGCTGTCGCGCTAACCGAGCTTTATACCGTAACACTGCATTATTGCTTTGAGAAAAATGGTGTGTTGCGCGATATCAATGATGACGAGTCAGTAATTCCTGAAATTAATTCGGCTGCTTATGCTGAGTTAAAAGCACAAGGTATCATTGCCGATGGAATGCTACCGAAGCTGGAGAATGCTTTCGCGGCGCTCAGCCAAGGAGTGCAAGCTGTAATCATTGGGCATGCGCTTAATATTCAGACTACTTTACGCACGAAATTATGTCTGAATTGATAGCGCAACTGAGCCAGGATTCCATAGCCTTGTTACAGCAATTAATTCAAACGGAATCATTTTCGAGAGAGGAAGCGGGTACTGCTACTATTCTTGAAAGTTTTCTAACGAAGCACGGTATAAATTATCACCGCCGCGGCAATAATATATGGGCTGTTAACCAGCAATTTAACTCTAGAAAGCCGACTATCCTCCTTAATTCACACCACGATACAGTAAGGCCCGGTGCGGGGTGGTCCTACCCCCCCTTGGGCGCAATACTGGAGGATGATAAGCTAATTGGCTTGGGTAGCAACGATGCGGGAGCAGCAGCCGTGAGTTTGCTTGCGACGTTTAGGTATTTCTATGACCGGCCTGCGGCATTTAATTTAATTTGCGCCATCACGGCGGAAGAGGAAATATCGGGAGCGAATGGCATTAAAAGTATCTTGCCCGAATTAAGCAAAATTAAGCTTGGTATTGTGGGCGAACCGACGGGTATGAATGTCGCCGTAGCCGAAAAGGGTTTGCTGGTGCTTGATGGGGTAGCGCGGGGCCGCACTGGCCATGCGGCCCGCAACGAAGGTGAAAATGCGCTTTACAAGGCGCTGGATGATATTACGTGGCTGCGCAATTATCACTTTCCGAAAGTGTCGCCATTGCTCGGACCCGTGAAGCTGACAGTAACGCAAATCTCGGCGGGTACGCAGCACAACGTGGTGCCCGACGAATGCCGCTACGTGGTAGATATTCGCACAAATGAGTGCTACTCGAACGAAGAAATTCTGGCTACTGTGCAGGCCAATGTGCAAGCCGAGATAACACCGCGCTCCACGCATTTGCAGTCGTCTGGCATAAACCTAAATCACCCGATTGTGCGCAAAGCGGTAACGATGGGAAAAGATACTTACGGCTCGCCTACGCTTTCCGACCAAGCATTAATGCGGTTTGATACTTTGAAAATGGGGCCGGGTGACAGCGCCCGTTCGCATGCGCCGGATGAGTACATTTTGTTGAGCGAAATTCGCAGCGGCATAATAGATTACATTGAATTGCTAACTGATTTTGAATTTTAACTATTATCCGTCATGCTGAGCTTGTGAAGCAGCTTATTCGCGCCAGAACAAAGTCGTTCAAACGTGATAAAATGCTTCGCAAATTCAACATGACAAGCGAAAATTAATACTTGTTAATAAGTATGAAAATCTGGGAAAAAGGCTTCTCCGTTAACGATAAAATCGAACAGTTTACCGTAGGGCAAGACCGGGAATTAGACATGTACCTTGCACCTTTCGACCTGCTGGCCTCTAAGGCTCAGGCGAAGATGCTGGCGAGTACTGGATTGCTCTCAAGGCAAGAAGAAAGCGAGTTGCTGACTGGGTTGGATGAACTGCTTGTGCAGGTGGAAAATGGCACGTTCCAGATTGAGCCAGAGTTTGAAGACGTACACTCTAAAATTGAGTATTATCTCACCGAGAAATTTGGTGACGCAGGCAAAAAAATTCACACAGCTCGTTCGCGCAACGACCAAGTATTAACGGCGATTCAGCTTTTCATAAAAGATTATACTGAGAAAATCGGCGCAAAAATTCTGGAGTTGGTTGAGGTATTATTGCAGCAAGGCGAGAAATACAAAAACAACTTGCTACCCGGCTATACTCATTTTCAGGCGGCTATGCCGAGTAGCTTCGGCCTCTGGTTTGGCGCGTATGCTGAGCATCTGCTGCTGGACATGAGTTTGCTGGATGCTGCTCATTCTATAGCCGACCACAACCCCCTAGGTTCGGGAGCGGGTTTTGGCAGCAGCTTCACTATTGACCGTGAGCAGACTACTCGCGAAATGGGTTTTAATAACATCGCAATCAGTGCAGTAGGGGCGCAAATGCTACGTGGTAAAACCGAGAAAACGCTGGCTTTTGCTATTGCCAGTGTGGCGGGTACGCTTAGTAAATTGGCGTATGATTTAGTGCTATATAATAGCCAGGATTTGGGCTTTGTGGAGTTACCGAAAGAGTTTACTACGGGTTCCAGTATTATGCCGCACAAGAAAAATCCGGACGTATTTGAACTGGTGCGGGCGCATTGCAACCGGCTGCAAGCCTTACCCAACGATATTATCCTCACCATTACTAATCTGCCGAGCGGCTACCACCGCGACTTTCAGATTTTAAAGGAGCTGTTATTTCGGCCGATGACTCAGTTTGCTAATATTCTGGATATTCTGCTGTTTGCCGTGCCCGCGCTGAAAGTTGTGCCGGGGGTTATTAATCAGCCTAAATACGACGCAATATTTTCGGTTGAGAATATTAACCAATTAATTAAAGAGGGCGTACCGTTTCGCGATGCGTACAAGCAGGTAGGCCAGGCGGTAGAAGCTGGCAGCTACGTGCCACACAGAGAGTTTGAAACTACGCACTTAGGTAGTGTGCAACAACCTGGGCTTAAACAAATTGCCGAGCGACTGCATCAAACCCGGGAGCGGCTACCTTGGGCTGCTGTGGCCAGCGAGTAGCGCTATGTGCTTTCAATTGAAAAGAGGGGGGTAGGGCCAGCTTTCGGATAGCTGCGTATTTTAACTAACGTAATGTGGCGGGCTGGGCAGTTAAGTAAGCCCACTCTGTCGCGCGTCATTTTAGCTGGGGAAAGATTACTGCGTATTGCCGCCTAGCCGAAATGCCAGGCCTGCGCCGACTGTAGTGGCGCCTGCGCCCAGCCCGCTAAGTATGCGGCCCACAGTAGCATCGAAGCGTAAGCCAGTCCAGGGGCGATAGTAGAAGCCAGCGGTGGCGCCAGTGGTCACTTGGTCGCGTCCGCGGCCATAGCCTTCGGCGAAGTAGCCGGCTTTGTCGCCCAGCGGCGCGGTGAGCGCCAGCGAGCCCAGGTATTGGCCTTTCAGTGCGTCAGTCACGGTTAGGCCCTGCTGGCTGAAGCCGAAGTTGCCTTCCAAAACTGCCCGTTGGCCTAGCTGCTGGCTTAGTAGCAGCCGCCCGCCGGGGGCTAGCTTGGCCTGGCGCACGCCCGTGGCGCCAGTGCCGGGTAGGGCGGCTTCAAAGAGCAGCGTAGCTTGAAAACGGCTGGCGCGGTCGGGTGTCAGCATTAATTTGGTGCCTACCGTGAGCGGGGCCCACCCTACCAAATCGGGGCGAAGGGCTGGCCTTTCGCCACCTATCGCGGCCGTGCCGGAGGTGCCAAACACATAAGGTTGCGTCACGCGCAGCTCCATGCTATTGAAAAAACCAATGCGTAGCGTGGTCACATTGCTGCTAAGGCTTGCGCCCGAGCTGGGGGCATAGCGCTGAAAACCAGTTTCCAGCTGAAACTCGCCGGCCCGCAGCACGCCAGCCGTGATAGTCTGGCCTGGGCGGTCGGGCCGCAGGTGGCGCACAAACGGCGCATCGGCATTGGGATTATTCTCGTCGGGTGTGTTTTGGGCCAGGGCGGGGGTGAGGCGGCCTGCAAGCAGGGCGGCCAGCACCAGCGGAGTGGTCTTGCGCATAGCCTACCCGACACACAACCCAACTAGATGGTTCAACGTAGCGAGTTAAGATTTTGGCATTACGCCGAACGGCAAAAGCCCCACCACGACCTGAGACAGGGCGTGGTGGGGCTTTTGGTTACTATAGTTGGCACCTAGAGCTGTGCTCCACGCCAAGCAAAATAGGTCGCCTTTACTTTGCGGCTTTTAGCTCGGCCACAGCTGTGTCTATGGCCGCGCCCGCGCCCGCGCCAATGGGCGAGCCAGCGCGCTTCTCTTTGAGCTGCTGAAGCACGCCAATAATGGCTTCATCCGCACCCTGAGTTTTGTACTGCATGCCGATGTTTTTCAGCAACCCTACCCCTTCCTGAAAAATGGGCAGGTCGTTAGTGCCAGTCATAAACCCGAGCAGACTCGGCAGAGTCGAGCCGAGCTCGGACAGCGTGGTGTTCTTTACTTTGTCGCGTAGGGCGGGCCAATCGGCGGCATTGGCAGCCTGGCTAGCCAAGCGCGAGGCGGTAGCGGCGAGCCGCTTGTTTTCACTATTGGTCAGAGTTTTGGCGCGGGCCTGGCCGGCCGCGGGGTTAGCACCAACTAGTAGAACCAAGGCCGCAGCCTGCACCCGGTACGAGGGCGAGGAGCTGAGTAGGCGCGTGGCTAAGGCTTCGTCCTTCTTATCTTTAAATGTGCTGAGCATGCCTACGGCAGTGGCCTGCACGGCTGGGTCCTTCTCAGTGGTGGCGAGCTGGCGCAGCGTCGGCGCAAAGGCTTTGGCCGCGGCTGGGTTATCGAGCTTAAGGCTGCCAATGGTGTAAGTGCGCAGTGGCCCAAACTTATCCTTCAGCCCGGCCAGCAGCAGGGCGCGAGCAGCCGGGTCAGTAGTCTGGGTTTCCTGAGCAGCGGCGTATGCCTCGCGGCGGTCGAGGTAGCGCGGGGCGTGGGCAGCCTGGTAGGCAAACTCGGCCAGCGGCTTATTATCCTTCTTCTGCCACACTAGCTTTTTGTGCGCGTCCACGTTCACCAGCTCGGGTTTAGCGGGCAATTGCATGGTAAACGCCTGAGTGGCTTCCGTCATCGTCACGGGCTGGTGCAGCACCTGGCCTTTCACGTAGTAGTCGATAATAAAGGGCAACTGAAACACCTGGCCCGGCTGAGTCTGCTTCACCGTCACGGTCTGCGTTTTGCGGGCTGCGTCCCAGGCATAATCAATGGTTACGACCGGGTGGCCCGGCGCGAAGTACCATTGGTTATAAAACCAGATCAGGTCTTGGCCCGACACGGCTTCCATCGCCAAGCGCATCTGGTGCGCTTCGCCGTTGCCTAGCGCGTTGTCCTTCAAATATTTCTGCAAGCCGGCGAAAAACACGTCGTCGCCCAGGTAGTCGCGCAGCATGTCTACCACGCCGCCGCCCTTCTGGTAGCTCACCAAGTCAAACACCTCTTCTTTATCGGTGTAGTGAAAGCGCACGAGCGGCTTAGCGACATCGCGCGGCGAGGCCAGGTAGCGGCGTACGTTGTTCCACTTGTGGTCGTCGGCCGCTTCCTCGCCCAGCTTGTGCTCGGCGTAAAGGCCTTCGGAGAAATCGGCCATCGACTCGTTTACCGTAATATTCGACCACGACTCGGCCGTCACGTAGTCGCCAAACCACTGGTGAAACAG
>CALMOO010000404.1 GCA_937871705.1 uncultured Hymenobacter sp. | reverse complement strand
GTAGGGGTTGGCTTTCTTAACTTCTTCGTATTCATCATCGTGGCCGTGTTTATTTCGGGCCTGATGGTAGGGCGCACGCCGGAGTTTTTGGGCAAGAAGATTGAGGCCCGCGAGATGAAAATCGCTATCATCATCGCCCTGTTGCACCCGCTGCTCATCCTCACGGGCACGGCGCTGGCCACTCACCTCTACGCCAACGACCCTAAAGAGCTGGCCGGCTGGCTGGCCAACCCCGGCTACCACGGCTTCTCCGAAATGCTCTACGAATACACCTCGTCGGCCGCCAACAACGGCTCGGGCTTCGAAGGCCTCGGCGACAACACGCCCTGGTGGAACATCTCGACTGGCCTTGTGATGGTGCTGGCTCGCTACCTGCCTATCATCGGCCCGGTGGCCATCGCGGGACTGCTGGCCCGCAAAAAGTACATCCCCGAAAGTGCCGGCACGCTGCGCACCGACACGGGCACCTTCGGCATCATGGTCTTCTTCGTGATTTGGATTATCGCGGCGCTGGCCTTCTTCCCCGCCCTGGCGCTGGGCCCACTGGCCGAGCACTTTACGCTGTATCAATAGCCCCTACCCCCTCCCCTCCGGGAGAGGGGAGTCGAACGGTTCTTTTCTAAAACGGTCAAATCACTTCACTGCATAGAACCTACGTCGCGGCTCCTCCTCCATAAAAGAAGGGACCGGGGGGTGGGGCTGCAAGCAGAACGACCCCAAAAATGGCAACGCAATCCCAATCTTTATTTCAACCCGCGCTGGTTTCTGAAGCCATCAAACAGGCCTTCGTGAAGCTCAACCCGCGCGTGATGTTCCGCAACCCGGTCATGTTCACCGTGGAAATCGGCACGGCCGTTATGTTCCTCGTTACCATCGGCTTGCTCATCAAGCCCGACGCGGCGCAGGGCAGCTTTGGCTACAACTTCACCGTGTTTGTGGTGCTGTATCTGACTTTGCTGTTCGCCAATTTTGCCGAGGCCATTGCCGAGGCGCGCGGCAAAGCTCAGGCCGACTCGCTGCGCAAAACCCGCCAGGACACACCCGCCAAGGTGCGGCAGCCCGATGGCAGCTTCAGCAGCGTAAGCTCGGCGCAGCTGCAAAAAGGCCAGGTGTTCGTGGTCGAAGCCGGCGAGATTATTCCCACCGACGGTGAGATTATCGAAGGCCTCGCTACCATCGACGAGTCGGCCATTACGGGCGAGTCGGCCCCGGTAATTCGCGAGGCGGGCGGCGACAAATCGTCCGTTACGGGCGGCACCAAGGTGCTCTCCGACCGCATCGTGGTGCTCGTGACTACGGCCCCTGGCGAGTCATTCCTGGACAAGATGATTGCGCTGGTGGAAGGCGCTTCGCGGCAGAAAACGCCCAACGAAATTGCCCTTACCATCCTGCTGGCGGGCTTCACGCTGGTGTTTGTGATTGTGTGCGTCACGTTGCAGCCATTTGCGCGCTACGCCAACACGCCCATCGCGGTGGCCTCGTTTATTGCCTTGTTTGTGTGCCTGATTCCGACTACCATCGGCGGGCTGCTCTCGGCCATCGGCATCGCGGGCATGGACCGCGCCCTGCGCGCCAACGTCATCACCAAGAGCGGCAAAGCCGTAGAAACGGCCGGCGATATCGACGTGCTGTTGCTCGATAAAACCGGCACCATCACCATCGGCAACCGCAAGGCGACCCACTTCTGGCCTGCCCCTGGCGTGAGCGAGCGCGAACTGGTAGAAGCCGCTACCCTCAGCTCCTTACACGACGAAACGCCCGAGGGCAAGAGCATTGTGGAGCTAGCCCAGCAGGTGCGCCGCAGCGACGCGGCTGACTTGCAGAAACGCGCCGAAGGCAGCGAGGCCATCAAGTTTACGGCCGAAACCCGCAGCAGCGGCGTGACCCTGGCTAGCGGCCTGCGCATCCGCAAGGGCGCTTCGGATGCCATTCGCATTTTGGCCAACAACGCCGGGCAGGTGTTTCCAAACGAAACTACCCAGCACGTAGCTAAAGTGGCCAGCAACGGCGGCACACCACTGGTAGTGAGTGAGAACGACCGCATCCTGGGGGTAGTAGAACTGCAGGACATCATCAAGCCCGGCATCCAGGAGCGCTTTGAGCGCCTGCGCAAAATGGGCATCAAGACCGTGATGGTAACCGGCGACAACCCGCTCACCGCCAAGTTCATCGCCGAAAAAGCCGGCGTAGACGACTTCATTGCCGAAGCCAAGCCGGAGGACAAAATGAAGTACATCCGCGCCGAGCAGCAGGGCGGCAAGCTGGTGGCCATGATGGGCGACGGCACCAACGACGCCCCTGCCCTGGCCCAGGCCGATGTGGGGGTAGCGATGAACTCAGGCACCCAAGCCGCCAAGGAAGCCGGCAATATGGTGGACCTCGACAACGACCCCACCAAGCTCATCGAGGTGGTCGAAATCGGCAAGCAGCTGCTCATGACGCGCGGCACGCTCACCACCTTCTCCATCGCCAACGATGTGGCCAAATACTTCGCCATTGTGCCGGCGCTGTTCATGGTGGCCATTCCGGCGCTGGGCGCACTCAATGTTATGGGGCTGAAGTCGCCGCAGTCGGCCATTCTGAGCGCCGTTATTTTCAACGCGCTCATCATTCCGGCCTTGGTGCCGCTGGCCCTGCGGGGGGTAGCCTACCAGGCGGTGGGCGCCTCGGCCCTGCTGCGCCGCAACCTGCTGATTTACGGCCTTGGCGGGGTGGTGGTGCCCTTCATCGGCATCAAGCTTATCGACCTAATTGTCGGCCTGTTTTTGTAAAGTCCTTACAGCTTTACGAAGTTAAAATTCTGTGCAATAACGTAGCCTTCGCCTATGAGCAGCAGGTAAAATGGCGGGATAGCTTGTGAAGGATTTTCAATATTGCCAAGAACATAAGTTGAGGCACCATGCTCGGTGCACGCATCTATAACAGCTTTGGCTATAATTGCTGGCGCACGCAAAAGCAGGCCAGACCCGTCAAGCAAGTTTTTCCGAAGCTGATTTTCACCAGCTTCTCCCTTGCCAAGTAATACGCAACGCCAATCGCGCCAATGCTGAAACACATTTTGAATCCGCTCACGAAGCTCAATAAAAAGTTGCTGTGAGTTTTGAGGTCGTGAGTTAATGTAGACCTCGACCAATCGGCTATTGTAGTTCAGCAGTAACGGATGCTCTGAGTAGCTGATAAATTTTCCTCGCATCCCTGGCTTAAGGTAGGCTTCTGCTTTTTCTAAATAATCAACGCGGTATTGCTGCCCAGGCATTGTCAGCACGGCAAAAGTGGTTTGCGCTACCATGACAGTAACCAGCTGATTATTCGGAATTGGGATGTCAAGCATAAGTCAAAATTATCAACTGATAGAAACCAATCATGAAAAATCAACTCATTCCCGCTCTGCGCTTTACCGTGGTGATGCTAGTGCTGTGCTGCGTGCTCTACCCCGCCCTGGTGTGGGCCGCGGCCCAGCTGGCGCCCGGCCACGGCGAAGGCGTCCAACTCAGCCGCGATGGCCGTGTGGTGGGCTTTGCCAACGTGGGCCAGAAATTCACCCGGCCCGAGTACTTCAACTCGCGCCCCTCGGCGGCCGACTACCACGCCGACGCCTCCAGCGGCTCCAACAAGGGCCCGTCTAACCCCGAGTATTTGGCCGTGGTGAAGGCGCGCCTCGATACGTTTTTGCTGCAAAACCCCGGCGTGAAAGCGGCCGACGTGCCCAGTGAGCTGCTTACGGCCAGCGGCTCGGGCCTCGACCCGCACCTCTCGCCGCAGGGCGCGCTGGTGCAGGTGCCCCGCATTGCCAAGGCCCGCGCCCTACCCCCCACTACGGTGCAAGCCCTGGTGCAGCAGCACCTCGAAACCGGCCTGCTCGGCCCCGACCACGTGAACGTGCTTCAGCTGAACCTGGCGCTTGATGCGCTGAAGGCCAAGTAATTATTTCTGCAAACCACCTTTTTCAACGCTCGCGTCGGCCGCAGGTGCGCGCCGTACCGGGCGTTATTTCTCCCTTGTTTTTCAAATGAAAAACTTTTCTAACGTTGCGCTGGCCGCGCTAATGGCCACCGGCACCACCACAACGGCGCTGGCGCAGAGTACCGAAACTACCACGGCCCAAAGCCCCGCCAAGCCCGATACCACGGCCGCCAGCACGGCCAAAATTCCCTTCGACGGCATGGACCTGAGCTGGGTAAACGGCCAGAACCGGCAGCAGAATTTTCCGCTGCAGTTCAAGGATAAGGACGGCGAAACCGTGCTCACGGCCACCACCTTGCTGGATGGTTA
>CALMOO010000403.1 GCA_937871705.1 uncultured Hymenobacter sp. | reverse complement strand
GACGGCCCAGCGCCCGGCGCCCGAAAAGGGTCTGAAAGACTACTACAAAAACTACTTCCCCATCGGCGTAGCGGTTTCGACGCGGGCGCTGCAAAACCCGGCCGAAACGGCGCTCATCTTACAGCAGTTCAACAGCCTGACGCCGGAGAACGACATGAAGATGGGGCCAATTCACCCGGAGGAAAACCGCTGGAACTGGGGCCCAGCCGATGCCATCGTGGATTTTGCCCAAGCGCACAAGCTGCGGGTGCGCGGCCACAACTTGTGCTGGCACGAGCAGACGCCGAAGTGGCTGTTTAAGAACGCCGACGGTAGCCAAGTGAGCAAGGAGCTGCTGCTCAAGCGCTTGCACGACCATATCGACACGGTGGTAAAGCGCTACAAAGGCAAAATCTACGCCTGGGACGTGGTGAACGAGGCCATTGCCGACGACCCCAACGAGTTCCTGCGCAATTCGGACTGGTACAAAATCTGCGGCGAAGACTTCATTGCCGAAGCCTTCCGCTACGCGCACGCCGCCGACCCCAAGGCCGTGCTGTTCTACAACGACTACAACACGGAGCGCCCCGAGAAGATGGAGCGCATCTACAAGCTGCTTAAGAAGCTGAAAGACGCCAAGGTGCCCATCGACGCCGTGGGCCTGCAGGGCCATTGGTCGCTGGTAGAGCCTACCGAACAGGAACTGCGCACCACTATCGAGCGCTTCGCCTCGCTGGGCCTGAAGGTGCAAGTGACCGAACTCGACGTGTCGGTGTACCCCTGGGAGAAGGACCGCCGCGCCAAGCGCCCCGACGAGTCGGACGCCTACACGCCCGAGATGCAGCAAAAGCAAGCCGCGCAGTACAAGATGTTCTTCAAGGTATTCCGCGACGAAGCTAAATACATGACCGGTATCACGTTCTGGAACATTTCGGACCATTACAGTTGGCTCGATACCTACCCCGTAGTGGGCCGCAAAAATCACCCGCTGCTGTTTGACGAAAACTTCAAGCCAAAGCAAGCTTACCAGGAGGTTGTGAATTTTTAATTTGTCTTGGCGGCAGCCCTTATCCCTTGAAGGGGGGTAGGGGCTGCCGTTTAATGATATCCCATGCGCACTATCCTCTCTTCCCTTCGTTACGCCACGGCGTTGTGCTTGCTGGCGCCCACGCTAGCCCTGGCTCAACCGGCGCCAGTGCCGGCCGTTGGTACCTACGTTTCTGCCAAAAAAAGCACCAGCAGCTTTCCGCTGGTTGCCGAGGGCAAAGCCGCCGCGCTTTATGCCAGCGAAAGCGACTGGCCGGGCGTGCTGCGCGCCATTCGCGATGTGCAGGCCGACATCAACCGCGTTACGGGCCACGAGCCGACCTTCACTACCGACCAGCCCAAAGGCAATCAGCCCGTGGTACTCATCGGCACGGTGGGGCACAGCGCCTTGATTGATAAGCTGGTGCAGAGCGGTAAGCTCGATGTGAGTGGCCTGGCCGGGCGCTGGGAAACCTTCGTGGTGCAAACCATTACGAACCCCATGCCCGGCGTGGCACAGGCGCTAGTGGTGGTGGGCAGCGACAAGCGCGGTACCATCTACGGCCTCTACGACCTGTCGCAGCAGATGGGCGTGTCGCCCTGGTACTGGTGGGCCGATGTGCCGGTGAAAACTCAGAAAAGCCTTTATATAGCGGCCGGTCGCCACAGCCTAGGCACGCCAGCGGTGAAGTACCGCGGCATTTTTCTCAACGACGAGGCCCCCGCTCTAAGCGGCTGGGCCAAGGAGAAATTTGGCGGCATCAACTCGAAGATGTACGAGCACGTGTTTGAGTTAATCTTGCGGTTGAAAGGTAATTACCTCTGGCCCGCCATGTGGGGCAATGCCTTTAATGACGACGACAAAGCTGACCCCGCGCTGGCCGACACCTATGGCATTGTGATGGGCACTTCGCACCACGAGCCCATGGACCGTGCGCAGCAGGAATGGAAGCGCTACGGCTCAGGCGCCTGGAACTACCAAACCAACGCGCAAGTGCTACAAGACTTCTGGCGGCAGGGCATTCGCAACATGGGCACCAAAGAAACCCTGGTGACCATCGGCATGCGCGGCGACGGCGACGAGCCCATGAGTGAGGGCAGCAACATTGCCCTGCTCGAGAAAATAGTGGCCGACCAGCGCCAGATTCTGGCCGAGGAAACCCACAAGCCCGCCGACCAGACGCCCCAGGTGTGGGCACTCTACAAGGAAGTGCAGGCGTATTATGACAAGGGCATGCGTGTGCCCGACGACGTGACCCTGCTGCTGTGCGATGACAACTGGGGCAACCTGCGCAAGCTGCCCAAGCTCGGCGACCAGCCGCGCAAGGGCGGCTACGGCATCTACTACCACTTCGACTATGTGGGTGGCCCGCGCAACTACAAGTGGCTGAACACAAATCCGCTACCCCGCGTGTGGGAGCAGATGCACTTGGCCCACGAATACGGCGCCAACCAGATTTGGGTGGTGAACGTGGGCGACCTCAAGCCCATGGAATTGCCGATTTCATTTTTCCTGGACTACGCCTGGAACCCCGATGCTATTCCGGCCGATGGGGTAGCCGCCTACACCCAGCGCTGGGCCAGCCAGCAGTTTGGCCCCAAGTACGCCACGGATATCGCTGATATTCTGGCCAAATACGCCAAGTACAACGGCCGCCGCAAGCCCGAGCTGCTCGATGCTAACACCTACAGCCTAGCCACCGGTGAGTGGGCTAAAGTAGTAGCCGACTACAACCAGCTGCTAACCCGCGCCGAGGCCATCAACCAGAAGCTACCCGCTGCCGACCGCGATGCATACTTCGAGCTGGTGCTGCACCCCGTGCAAGCCTGCGCCAACCTCAACGAGCTGTACTATACCGTGGC
>CALMOO010000402.1 GCA_937871705.1 uncultured Hymenobacter sp. | reverse complement strand
GCGGACGCCAGCTGAGCATGACGTTCTACTTTCTTTTCTGCTGCTTCTGCTCTTTTCCTACCCCCCTTATGGACCCGCAACAACGCATCCAGGAACTAACCCAGCGCCTGCATCACCTTAATAATCAGTATTACCAGCACGACATCTCGGAGGTGCCAGACCAGGAGTTTGACCAGATGCTGGCCGAGCTGCAGCAACTCGAAAAAGCCCACCCCGACCTGGCACTGGCCAACTCGCCGACCCAGCGCGTGGGCGGCACCATTACTAAGCAATTTGCCCAGGCCCAGCACCGCTACCCCATGCTGAGCTTGGGCAACACGTACTCGGAAGACGACCTACGCGAGTTTGATGAGCGCGTGCAGCGCGGGCTGGAAGGCGCGCCTTACACCTACGTGTGCGAGCAGAAGTTCGACGGCGTGGCGATGAGCCTGGGCTACGAAAATGGCGAGCTGCACCAGGGTGTGACGCGCGGCGACGGCACCCGCGGCGACGTGGTGACGGCCAACGTGCGCACCATCCGGACCCTACCTCTGCATTTGCGGCCGGGCGCGCCGCCCGAGGTGGAAGTGCGCGGCGAGGTGTTTATGCCCAATAGCGTGTTTAACGACCTGAATCAGGAGCGCGAGCAAAACGGCGAAGCCCTGCTGGCCAACCCACGCAACGCGGCCAGCGGCACGCTCAAATTGCAAGATTCGGCGGTGGTGGCGGCGCGGCGGCTGCGCTTCTACGCCTACTCGGTGCTCACGCCGGGCCGGCACTTTGCCAGCCACAGCGAGTCGTTGGAAGCGGCGGCTGCTTGGGGTTTGCCGGTGTCGCCGACCTGGCAGCGCTGCCAGAACTTGCAGGAGGTGCTCGACTATATTCACGAGTGGGCGCAGAAGCGCTTCACCCTACCCGTCAACACCGACGGCATCGTGATTAAGGTAGATAATTTGCGCCAGCAGGACCAGCTCGGCCTCACGGCCAAAAGCCCGCGCTGGGCCATTGCCTACAAGTACCCCACGGCGGCGGCCCGCACCGAGCTGCTGCGCATTGAGTACAATGTGGGCCGCACCGGCGCCGTGACGCCAGTGGCGCACCTCACGCCGGTGCCACTCGCCGGCACCATCGTGAAGCGCGCCAGCGTGCACAACGCCAACCAGATAGCCGCGCTCGACCTGCGCCTCGGCGACTTCGTATTCGTAGAAAAGGGCGGCGAAATTATTCCTAAAATAACGGGGGTTGACCTGGCCGCCCGGCCTGCAGGCGCGGTGCCCATTCGCTACCCCCAAGATTGCCCGGCGTGCGGCACGCCGCTGGTGCGCCCCGAGGGCGAGGCTCACTACCGCTGCCCCAACGAGCGGGCTTGCCCGCCACAGCTCAAGGCTCGGCTTGAGCACTACGTATCGCGCAAGGCGCTGAATATCGACGGCTTAGGTGCCGAAACTGTAGCCCGCTTCTTCGACTTGGGCCTGGTGGCTACGCCCGCCGATATCTACGACCTGCCCCAACGCCGCGCCGAGCTGATTGTGTTGGAGCGGCTGGGCGAAAAGTCGATTGACAACCTGATTGCGGGGATTGAGAAAAGCAAAACCGTGCCCTTCGAGCGGGTTCTTTTCGGCTTGGGCATTCGCTACGTGGGCGAAACCGTGGCCCAAAAGTTGGCCCAGCACTACCGCACTATGGCCGCCATTATGGCCGCCTCGGCCGAGGAGCTGGCCGCTACCCCCGAGGTAGGCGGCGTCATTGCCGACTCGCTGGCCCTATGGAGCCAGCAGCCTGAAAACCAAGAACTAGTGCGGCGCCTGCAAGCCGCCGGCGTAGCGATGGAAGTGAGCGGCGAGCCGCCCCGCGCCGTGAGCGACCGCCTGGCCGGCCTCACCTTCGTGCTATCGGGCGTGTTTGAGAACTACAGCCGCGAGCAGCTGCAAGAGCTAATTCAGCAGCACGGCGGCAAAATCACGGGCTCTATCTCCAAAAAGCTGAGCTACCTGGTGGCCGGCGACAATATGGGCCCAGCCAAGCGTGAGAAGGCCACCACGCTCAAAGTGCCCATTATTTCAGAAACGGAGTTGCTGGCCTTGCTGCCGATATAATTCATTCGTCCTTGCGAGCGCAACGCAGCCGAGCGCGGCAATATTTCCTTCACGTTAGGGTTACTGCCCCAACGATTAGCAAATATTGCCGCGCTCGGCTGCGTTGCGC
>CALMOO010000401.1 GCA_937871705.1 uncultured Hymenobacter sp. | reverse complement strand
ACTGGATGATGGGCGACAACCGCCACAACTCCGAAGACTCCCGCTTCTGGGGCTTCGTGCCCGAGGACCACATCGTGGGCAAGGCCGTCCTCATCTGGCTTTCCATCGACCCCTATGGCGACTTTATGCACCGCGTGCGCTGGGGCCGCTTGTTCCACACAATCAATTAGCGCCAGTGTGCGTGCTAGCTAAACCGGCGGTTGGTTATGGGCTGCCTATCAGCCGTTCATCATCTTAAACTGCCAAACTCAGCACTACGGGGCCTGCTTGCGGAATCTTCGCTTGCAGGCCCTTGTTCATGTCAATGAAATCTAGTAGCTTGCAGCAAACTAGTATTTCGCCTACCGTATATGGACCAAAAAGTGCTTGTACTCAATGGCGACTACACCGCCATTACCTTATGCAGTGTGCAGAAGGCCTTTGTGCTCTTATTTCTCGATAAGGCCGAGATGGTGGCAAAGTCGGACGGCACCCTACGCTCAATTTCGCAAGCATTTCCGAAGCCGAGCATTATCCGGCTGGCACGCTACGTGCGCGTGCCTTACAAGGGCATTGCGCTCAGCCGCCACAATATCTTTAAGCGCGACCAGTACGAGTGCCAGTATTGCGGCTCAACCAAGAACCTGACCCTCGACCACGTCATGCCCCGCTCGCGCGGCGGCGACTCGGGCTGGACCAACCTAGTGGCTGCCTGCTCGCGCTGCAACCATGCCAAAGGTCAGCGCACGCCTTCGGAGGCTAATATGCCGCTGCGCACCCAACCCAAGAAGCCTACCTTGGCCGGCTTTCTGAAGCTCTCGGCCGGCACGCTCGACCAGAACTGGCACGCCTACCTGGGGTAGCAGGCCGATTTTCGTTTTCTAGCTAACTAAAAAAGCTCCCGGCCTGGTTAGGTCGGGAGCTTTTTTAGTTAGCTAGTACCAGCTTAGTAAGCGCTTTTGTTGTCCGAGTCGGTGCGGGCGGTTACGTTGTCGCTGTCGCTGTAGTCTTCCGACACTTGCTGGCCGCTGGCGAAGGTCAAAATATCGCGGTTGAGCCGGTCTTTGGCAGTCACGTTCAGGCCGTGCGGCTCGCCATCGTAGACTACTAGCTGCGCACCAGGCACCAGCTTCACGGCCTGCTCGGCGCTATTTGCCAGCGGCACAGTTTCGTCGGAGCCGCCGTGGATGAACAGGGCCGGCACCTTTATGGTACCCAAGTCGGCGCGGAAGTCGGTTTCGCTCCACGCTTTTACGCAGGCCGTGGTGGCGCGCGGCGAGGCCATCAGGGCTAGGCTTTGGCTCCAGTCGAGGGCAGCCTGGCTCACGGGCTTGCTCACTAAACCTACGCCGTAGAACTTCTTGCCGAAGCTATTGAGGAAGTCAGGCCGGTCTTTGCCTAAGTTTTCAATCATGCCGTCGAAGGTCGACTTGTCAACGCCATTCGGGTTGTCGTCAGTCTTGAGCAGGTAGGGCGTGACGGCGCTCACAAAAATCACGTTTTTGACGCGGGCGCCCTGGTAGCGGCTCATGTAGCGAGCCACCTCGCCGCCGCCCATCGAGAAGCCGACTAAGGTCACATTTTGCAGGTCAAGCTCATCGAGCACGGCTTTGAGGTCGGCGGCCAAAGTGTCGTAGTCGTAGCCATCCCAAGGCTTTGACGAGTGGCCGAAGCCGCGGCGGTCGTAGGCAATGACGCGCTTGCCGTGCAGCGGCAGCTCGGCCAGCTGGTACTCCCAAGAGGCGGCACTCAGGGGCCAGCCGTGGATGAGGACGATGGGGTCGCCCTGGCCATAATCGCAGTACTGCAGCTCGACTGGTTTGCCGTGAGCGTCTTGGCTCGCTTTGATGAAATTCATGGGGTAGGGATTTGATTTTAGGGACTTTAGCGCACTTACGAAAATGCTTGACGCAAGGATTAGCCCCATCTTTACTTTTGCGTAAAGTACTGCGTCAACTAGCGAGCAGCCAGTTCATTACTTGCATGTTTAATCACTGGCTGCTTAGTACCCCATTCCTAACTTACCGGCTGGCTTCCGTCCTTCGCATGATGAAATATTCTTTGTGGGCCCTGAGCGGGCTGCTGGGCATGGCAGCCTGCCAGCCGCAAGCTAACCAGACGGCTACTACCCCCCCGCCGGCCGCCAAGCCGCCGGCCACCGCGCCGCTGGCTAGCTCGCCCGGCACCGCTTACCACGTTTACCGCACCTTGCTGCCGGGCCAGGCCGATAGCATTACGCTGCACCTTACCACCACGCCCTACAGCTACGACGCGCCCAACCGCTCGGGCCACCTCGGCAGCTACTACGGCGCCAATGGTCGCCCCTACGAGGTGCAGAGCCAGCCCAGCACCCCTGATAGCGTGGTGCTGACCAACATCGACGCCACCAGCCAAAGCCACAGCTGGCGACTACGGCAGCAGCCCGACGGGGGCTTGGCGGGCACCATTGGGGGCCAGGCCGTGCGCCTGGTGCCAGTGCCGGCCGGCAGCCCCGGCTTCGTGGTGCGCTACTTTACCGATTCTCTGGTGGCTATCCCCCAGGCGGCAAAGTCGCCCAGGGCGCATCTTATTTTTCAGGCGCTGCTGCCCACGGGCGGCCCGGCGGCCCCGAGGCAAACGCTAGAGGAAGCTATGCTGCACGACCTTAGCAGCGATACCGCGGGCTTGAAGGCGCCGCCAACGCTGGCCGCGCTGTACCAGCAGCACCGAACTACGTTCTTTGAGAACTACCGCGCCGCGGTGGCCGACCTGCCTACCCCCACCGACACGGCCGACGCCGGCTCGTACCGGGCCAGCCTCACCTACGATGACCAGACGGGCAGCTATGTGCTCTTTCACCGCGCCAACTTACTGAGCGTAGGCTACTTCACGTACTCCTACGGCGGGGGCTCGACTGCCAGCTACCGCGCCACCACAGCTAGCTACGACCTACGCACCGGCCGGCGGCTGCGCTACGAAGACATTTTTCGGCCCACTGCCGCAGCGCAGCTGTCCGCACTGCTTAGCCGGGCTATGCGCCCGCTGCTGGACTTGCAGCCCGGCGAGCACTTGCTTGGGGAGAAAATACCGGTGACGCACAACGTTTTTTTGACGACTGGCGGCGCTGTATTTACCTATCAAAACAACGAAATCGCGGGCTATTCGCTGGGAGAAATGCGGGTTTTTATCCCCCTTGCCCAGTTGCGGCCGCTGCTACGCGAGGGCCTGCCGTTGCCCAGCACGAGCCCCGTAGCCAGGCGATAGCTCCTCTGAGCCTACGGTTTTTGTTATTAGACTAACTTATTCATTAACAGCATCATGCCTACCCCCGACACGCATTTTGACGAAGCCATCCGCTTGTTTGATGCGGCCAACCGCGAAGACCCGACCCTTGAGCCGGGCACCGATGGCCAGCTTGTGCCAAAAGAATTGCTGTACGCGCAGCGCATGACGGCTTGCTTAGCGCGCGTGGCGCCCGCTGCCCCGGTGGCAGTGCAGCTGGCGGCCCGCTGCCAGCACATTCGCCGCTGGAGCATTCCGCGCCAGAGCTTCCCCATGACGCGTCCCGGCTACCACCAGTGGCGCAATACGCTCAAAAAGTACCACGCCGAGCTGGCCGGCGAACTGCTGGCTCAGGCAGGCTACGAGCCGGAGCTGATAGCCCGCGTGCAACAGCTGGTGCAAAAGCTGCACCTCAAGGACGACCCCGAGGTGCAGCTGCTCGAAGACGTTATCTGCCTGGTTTTCCTGGAATATTACTTTTTACCCTTCGCCGCGCAGCATTCCGAAGACAAGGTGATTGAAATAGTGCAGAAAACCTGGCCCAAAATGACGTCTCGCGGCCACGAGCTAGCCTTGCAGCTACCCCTACCCCCCGAAGCGCTGGCATTGATAGGCAAAGCACTGGAAGAATGAATAATTACCAGTAATTAATCCAGCGTTTGCCAGAGGCCGTGGAAGCCTAGCGGGATATTGTGCGGAAGCCGCAGGCGGGCCAGCGTGCGCAGGTCGGCGGCATCGGCGATGAGGAGGTCGGTGGTGTTAGTAGGAGCCGAAAAGCGCAGGTAGGCCAGGTAGCCATCGTCTTCGAGGGGGGTAGGGTGGCCGTCGGGACCGAGGCGCGGTATCACGACGGGCTCGCTGCACAGCGTGCCAGGCTCGTAGGCGAAGCGGCCCTCGCCGGTTTGCACATCGAGCTTAATGAGGTGGTCGAGCAGGGGTAGCGGGTGGCCGGGCGGGCGGCCGATGGCCCAGGTGTAGCGATAAGGCCGCCCCACGTAGTTGGGGTTGACTTCGGGCAGCTCACCTTCGTAATCGGAAAGCGACTGGCGCGTGACGGTGCCGGCCGCCAAATCGAGCCGAAAGCGCACGAAGCGCGCCTGGGCCGCATCGTCGGGCAGGTTGCCGGCCAGGTAGCCCTTGATACTCGGCGAGTCGGGAAAGTCACCCATGAGCAAGGCGTCGGCCACCAGCGTACCATCAGCGTCTTGGTAGCCATTAACGAAGTGGAAGGTGAAGCCGAACTCCGTTTCTAAGCGGTGCACCTGGCCGGCAGGGTCAATAACTATAATTTGGGTCGGCTGGCTTTTATTGACGCGAATGGAAGCGGCCGGCGACTTGATACCCACCAGCGCTCGCAGCACGTCGAAGGCCACTGGCGTCAGGAAAAAAATCTGGTGGCCGCTGTGCGTCAGCACAAAGTCATGGGCGAAGGTGGCATCAGGCATGGGCAGGGCGTGGGCCACACGGGCCTGCCCTGCCGGGTTTACCTCGTACACCACCAGCCGGTGCTGGGCGCCCGCTACGGTGCCAAAGTTGTGCAGCACGCCGGTTTCGGGGTGCACTTTGGGGTGGGCCGAAAAGGGCATTTCGGGCGTGATGCGCTGGTCGAGCCACGAAAACGGATTGCGCAGCGCGCCGTCGTAGTCGTAGCGCCCAAGCGTGGCCAGCGACTCCGGGTCGATACGGTGGGGTAGGCCGCCTTCCCACAGGGCCAGCAAGTGGCCGCCGTGCTGCACAAGGCTGGTATTGGCCGTGTTTTTAAACTGCGTTTTGCCGAAATTAGCGCGCAGGCCGCCGGGCAGGTTGGTGCCGAAGCTGCGGTAGAGCATGCGGCCCGCTTTTTCTTCGGCCACAAACTCCTGGGTGCGCACGTGGCGGTTGCGGTAGTGCACGCGCTGGCCATCGAAGCGGAAGCGCGCCACCATGCCGTCGCCATCAAACAAGTGCTCGTACTTGACGCCGTGGTGCTCGAAACGCCCGTTGCCGTTGCGCAGCAGCGTGCCCACCAGGTCGGGCGGCAACGCGCCTTCAATGAGTTCCAGCGCTACGTCGTCGTACTCAGTTTCGACGCAGCGGTTGGCCTCGATGTAGGCGAGCAAAGTGGGGTAGTGGCGAATGGGCATGAGGTAGCAAAGGTTGGCAGCTTAACCAGCGGGGGCAGAAAATAATTGCCGCCGCGTAGCCCCAGGTTACGCAAGCTAACCATTCCCTACCCCCCTTGCGCAGCCTTGGCCGCCAGGTGCCGGTCTACCACGGCTTCGACCTGGGCAAAGGAGCGGTGCTTGGGCTGGGCAGCCAAGTCGGCGGCGATTTCGCGGAAGGTGAGCTGCACGCTTTCCTCGGTGAGGGTGGGCTGCGTGCGGCCGTGCGCCACCAGCGGCCGCATCGCATCGGCTGGCGCAGGCCACAAGCGCACCCGCGGCAGCCACGCCCCAATGCGCACGCCCGCGTAGAGCAGCGCGGCCTGGGCCTCGGGGCAGCCACCGGCCTGGCAGGCCTGGTAAAACATCTGGTCGGCATCGCGGCGGGGCACGGCGGGGTCGTCGCAGGCTACATCGTGCACGATGGAGGCGCGGCGGTAGTCGCCAGTGTAGGGCGAGCCCACCGTGGACCAGAGCGGCGCCGGAATGCTGGCTCCGTCCACGACGCTGCCCGCCGGGGCCAGCCAGCGCCGGCCCTGCGCGTCGTCGTACCAGAAATCGGCGAGCAGCTTCATGCGCCGGTCGCTGCCGGGCTCCGTGAGCCATTCGGTTTGCGGATTACCCGAGAAAGTACCGTGGGTGGGCATAGAACAAGGCGTTGGCAGGCGGCAGTACGCGTTTTAGCTCCTCAGCTCCGGCTTGCCTTACTGGCGCTTTTCCAGCACTTGGGCATGGATGGTTTGGATTTGCATATCGTCCAAAGGCTTGTGTATCAAGCCCGCCACCAGCGGAAACTCGCGGGCCCGCACCATGTCGGAGGGCGCCAGCGACGACGTGAGCACGTAGATAAAGCACCGGCCCAGCAGGTGCGCCTCATCGGCCTGCAGCGCCTGCACAAAATCCCAGCCACTAAGCACCGGCATGTTCAGGTCGAGTAAGATAACCTCGGGCACCTGCTGCTTAACTATGGACTGCTGGACGTAGTGCAGGGCCTCTTCGGGTAGCTGAAACGTGCATAGCTCCTCAGCTAAGCCTTCGCGCTCTAGTATTTTTTTGGTGAGAAAGACACTAATGTAGTCGTCATCCACAAGGACCGTCCGCATGATGATTTTAAGGCAAGAATAGCGTAAATTCGGTGCCGACACCGGGTGTGCTTTGCACATCGATGTGGCCCCCCATGGCCACTAGGTGCGCGTGCACCAGGAAGAGGCCCATGCCCCGGCCCTCGGGCGCGGCATGAAATCTTTTATAAAGCTTGAATACGTCGTCGCCGGCTTTTTCGCGGTCAAAGCCCGAGCCATTATCCGTCACCGTCAGCCGAATGCCGCCTTCCGGAACGCGGCTCCCGGCAATGGTAACTTGCAGCGCCCGCTGCTCGGCCCGATATCTAATAGCGTTGGAGAGTAGATTGAGGAAAATACTGAATAAATAGGCCCACGTGCCGTGTACGTACGAATCGGGGGGTAGGGCCAGCACTACGT
>CALMOO010000400.1 GCA_937871705.1 uncultured Hymenobacter sp. | reverse complement strand
GGTCAGCTGTCAGGGCAGGGAGCGCTTCGGTTTTGAGGTTAGAAAGCAGCTGCTCAGGCTTGGAAGCACCGGGAATGATGCAGCTTACCTCCGGGAACATCAGTATCCAGCGCAGCGCTACCGGGGCCAGGCTCGGCTGGTCGGGGAAAAGCTTTTTCAGCTCCTCTACTGCGGCCAGCCCGGTATTGTAGTCCACGCCCGAGAAGGTTTCGCCTTTGTCGAAAGCCTCGCCGTTGCGATTGAAGTTGCGGTGGTCGTCTTTGTCGAAGGTAGTTTGGGCTGAAAACTTGCCCGTAAGCAGCCCGCTCGCCAGCGGCACCCGCACTATCAGGCCTACGTGGCGCCGCTGCGCTTCCTTGAATAGCAGCTCGGTGGGCCGCTGCCGGAACATGTTGAAAATCACCTGCAGTGTCGTCACGTTCGGGTATTCCAAGGCCTTCAGGCCTTCTTCTACCTTCTCCACGCTCACGCCCAGGTTCTGGATTTTGCCCTCTTCCTTGAGCCGGTCAAACAGCTCAAAAATCTCCGGGCGGTAGTACACCTCCGTGGGTGGGCAGTGCAGTTGCACTAGGTCGAGGGTTTCGAGGCCCATATTGCGCAAGCTGTCTTCCACGAAGCCGCGCAGGGCGGCAGGTTGGTAAGCCTCCGGTGTGTGCGGCTGCAAGCGTCGCCCGCACTTGGTGGCCACAAAGATGCGCTCGCCGGCGCGGCCGCGCACAAGCCGGCCCACCGCCTTTTCGCTCTCGCCGTCGCCATACACGTCGGCCGTATCGATGAAGTTGATGCCCGCGTCCACGGCGGCGTTCAGAATGCGGTCGGCGTTATCGTGGCTAAAGGGCTCGCCCCATTTGCCACCCACCTGCCAGGTGCCAAGGCTGATTTCAGAAATGGAGAAGCCGGTCTTGCCGAGAATGCGGTGGTTCATGGGGGGTAGGGAATGCGATGAGTTACCTGTCTCCTACCCCATCGCTGGCCGCCGGGTTACAGTTGCTGCTATTATTCAAGCGCTACTCACTTACTAGGGTTAGCCAGCTTACCGCGTTTAATGGCAATCCGCGTGTTGTAACCAACCTTATTCTCAAAGCCAAAAACCACAACGGCCGCCCCAGTTTCCTGAGGCGGCCGTTGTGGCAATCAATATAAAGCAACTTTCTTACACCGTTACACCGCTGGTTTCCAGCTTAATAAGGTTCAGGGCCGAGCCGGCTTTGAACCAGCCGATTTGGCCTTCGTTGTACGTGTGGTTAACCGTGATGAGGTCGGTGTCGCCGTCGGCGTGGCGCAGGCGCACCTGCAGCGGCTGGCCGGGGGCGAAGGTCGTCAGGCCCAAGATGTCAACCTGGTCGTCTTCCTCGATGAGGTCGTAATCAGACTTATTTTCGAAGGTGAGGGCTAGCATGCCCTGCTTCTTGAGGTTGGTTTCGTGAATGCGGGCGAAGCTCTTCACCAGCACGGCGCGCACGCCGAGGTGGCGGGGCTCCATGGCGGCGTGCTCACGCGAGCTGCCTTCGCCGTAGTTTTCGTCGCCCACCACAATCGAGCCGATGTTCAGGCTCTTGAGGTTGCGGGCGGCCTGCGGCACCGTTACGTAGGGCGTGCCCTGGATGCCACTGGCTTTCACGGTATTGGTTTCGCCGGTGAAGGCGTTGGTGGCGCCGATGAGCATGTTATTAGAAATATTATCCAGGTGCCCCCGGAAACGCAGCCACGGGCCGGCCATGCTGATGTGGTCGGTGGTGCACTTGCCCAGCGCCTTGATGAGCACGCGCAGCCCCACGAGGTCGGTGCCTTCCCAAGGCTTGAAGGGCTCTAGCAGCTGCAAGCGGTCAGAGCTGGGGTCAACCAGCACCTGCACACCAGCACCACTGGCGGCGGGCGCCTGGTAGCCAGCATCTTCCACGGCGAAGCCACGGGGCGGTAGTTCTACGC
>CALMOO010000399.1:7664-8786 GCA_937871705.1 uncultured Hymenobacter sp. | reverse complement strand
CGGCCTCACACCCCCGCCGCTGGCAGCGTAAACGTAAAGCAGCTGCCGGCGCCCGGCTGGCTTTCCACCCACAGTTGCCCGCCCTGCGCGCTAATAAATTCCCTCGAAATACTCAGCCCCAGCCCCGAGCCGCCGCCCGGCATGCCCGCCGTGCGGGGGCCGCCCGCGAAGCGCTGAAAAATTTGCTGATGATACTCGCGGGCAATACCCGGCCCCTCGTCTTCCACGCTCAGTTGCACCATCTCGCCCCACGGCACCGCCTTGATGGTGAGCTTGGCCCCGTGCGGCGAGTAGCGGATGGCATTGGTCAACAAGTTGATAAGCACCCAGGTAGTCTTCTCCAAATCGGCCTGGGCGGGGGGTAGGGGCTCGCCCAGGTGCACGTGCAGGCGCAGCTTTTTGTCATCGAGCTGCGCCTTAATGGTTTCGGTGGCGTAGCGCACCACCTCGGGCAGCGGCACGGGCTGCGGATTAAGCTTGAGCTGGCCGCCCGCGTCGAGCCGCGCCACCTCAATGAGCTGGCCTACCAGGCCCAGCAGCCGCTGCGTCTCGGCCCGAATGCCGCTGGCCACCTGCTGGCGCTTGGTCGCTTCCAGGCGCTCATCCTGCAAGAGCATAAGGCTGAGATTGATACTGGCCAGCGGCGTTTTTAGCTCGTGCGAAATCGTGGCCAGAAACGTCGATTTCAGCTGGTCGAGATTCTTGAAATCCGACACATTGCGCAGGCAGAATACGTGGCCGGCCGGCTCATTTTTGCCTAGGTCTTCATTAAAGGCCTCCGTCGCCGTCACCGTCAATTGGTAGTGCAGGTTCTCGCCGTGCGGCCGCACCACAAACGTGGGCCCCTGGCTGGCGCCTTCGGCCGGGGGCGGCGTACCCAGCACCGCTAGCCACTCGCGCAGCATGTCGTTGGTGCGGCCCACCTCGGCAGCCGGGCGGCCCAGCAGCTCCTTGGCCGGCTGGCCCAGCAGCAGGCAGGCCACGGGATTGGCCAATACGATAATGCCTTGCTGGTCAATGAGCAGCAAGCCTTCGTCGAGGCTGCGCACGAGGCTGTCGGTGCGGTTGCGCTGCGTAATAAGTTCGGCCAGGGTGGCGCGGCGCTCGTCTTCGGCCTGCCGC
>CALMOO010000399.1:5037-7654 GCA_937871705.1 uncultured Hymenobacter sp. | reverse complement strand
GCAGTACCCGGTTCACGGCTGCCGCTACGGTGCCGATTTCGTTATTCTTGGCCACCGCCACGCGGGTGGCCGGGCCGGGGCCAGCCACCCGCTCCACGTCGGCGGTGAGGCGGCGCAGCGGGTGCACCACCAAGCGGGGTAGGCGCACCATCAGCACGATGCCCAGTAACGTGCTGATGCTCAAGAATAGATAAACCGCCTGCTGGGCCATGCGGGCGTTGGCAGCCTGCATGGCCGGCGCCTCGGTTTCGAGCCGGTGAATGGTGAGGATGACGTAGCTGCCCAGGCCCAGCAGCAAGCCGAGCATGAGGAAAACGGCCAGGCGAATTTGGAGTTTTAAGGACATAAGCGAGTAGCGCGCTGCTACGGCGGTTGGCAAGTTACTCGCAACCTACTGCCCAATCATTACAATGTTAACCTCAATCATTCATCGCCCATTCGGAAGCCTTGCCGCAGTACTCTCCGGCGCTCGGAGACGGTCACGATAAACAGTAAAGCAGCAGATTTACCAGTAAATAATTTCCTGCACAAAAAAATAGGAGCAGAATCTACCAGAGCTTTGGATAGTAGCTTTAACTACTTATTTTGCTGATAACCAGTAGTATGATAACCAATTTTCACCTCAGCGCAGATTGTAAAACGGTTTTCTGGAACAATGATGACCAGCTAGTGCACCTCGCGTTTGAGCATAAAGTGGAGGGATATCTTATTGAATACCTGAACCAAGTATTGCTGTTGGCCGACGTGTGGGAGTATGGGAAAAGAGTACTAACTATTTACAATGCCGATGGGTCGGTGCGGGCTCAGCCAGGACTACCGAAACTCAAGCATGAGGTAGGAGGCATCTATTCCATTTGGTTCGTGCAGGGCAAGCGCCAGCAGACTGTCGTGCTATTCACGGAGGAGTTTAGTCCCTATGAAACAGCGTGCAACTTCGATTTGGAGACTTACCAGTTTTCCGGTTTTCACCCCACCAAGTAGCCTTTGTGTTTTACCGCCAATAAGCTTGCTTCTGGCGTCGCCTACTCCTCCAATCCATACTCCTGCAGCTTCCGATACAGCGTCGTCAGCCCTATTCCCAGCTTTTTGGCTACCTCTGGCTTGTTGCCCAGCAGCTCGCCCATCAGCCGCCGAATGTGGCGTGCCTCTAGCGCTCGCAGGCTCTCATCACCTTCTAGCAGGGGGGTAGGGCGGCCAGCGTGAAACTCATCGGGCAAGTACGTGGCGGCCAGCGGCTGCCCAGCCGGCGCCAGGATGGCGGCCCGCTCCAGCACGTTCTTCAGCTCGCGCACATTGCCGGGCCAGGGGTAGCGCTGCAAGAGGTCCAGCGTTTCGGGCTCGAAGCCGGGTAGGCGCTTGGCCAGCCGGGCTGCGAAGTGCTGCAAGAAGAACTCGGCCAGCGGTGGCACGTCGGTGCGGCGGTCGCTGAGCGGCGGCACCACGATGGTAAACACCGATAGCCGGTAGTACAAATCAAGCCGAAACCGCCCCTCGGCCGCCTCCTGCTTGAGGTTGCGGTTGGTGGCGGCTACTAGGCGCACGTTCACGCTGGTAGGCTTGGTGTCGCCGAGCTTGGTAAACTGCTGCAACTCAAGCACCCGCAGAAACTTGGCTTGCACGTTCAACTCCAGCTCCCCAATTTCGTCCAGAAACAACGTGCCGCCGTTGGCTTCTTCCAGCAAGCCTTTCTTGTCCGACAGCGCCCCAGGAAACGCGCCTTTCTTATAGCCAAACAATTCCGATTCCAGCAAATCCTTCGGGAAAGCGCTGCAATTGACGGCCACAAACGGCTTGCTCTTGCGCGCGCTGGCTTGGTGCAGCGCCTGCGCAAACAGCTCCTTGCCCGCGCCGGTAGGCCCTTCGAGCAGCACCGTCGAGTCGGTGGGCGCTACCTGGCGGGCCAGGTCCTGGGCGCGGCGCAGGGCCGGCGAGCCACCCACCATGCTCTCAAACGTATGCGCTTGGCCCACACGCTTTTCCAGCTCGGCCACGCGGCGGCGCAAGCGCGCTTTTTCGGCGGCGCGCTCCACCACTACCACTAGCTGCTGCTCAAAATCGCCCTTGGTGAGGTAGTCAAACGCGCCCTGCTTCATGGCCCGCACCCCATCGGGGATGGTGCCAAAGGCCGTGAGCAGCACCACCTCGGCCTCGGGTGCCAGCGCCTTGAAGCGGGGTAGCAAATCGACGCCGTGCGCATCGGGCAGCTTCACGTCGCTCAGCACCACCAGTACCTCGGCCGCGTGCTGCCCCAGCAGCGCCAGGCCGCGGTAGGCATCGGGCGCTTGCAGCACGGTGTAGCCTTCCAGCTCCAGCACCTGGGCCAGCAGCTGGCGCAAGCGCGCTTCGTCGTCGATGAGGAGCAGGGTTCCGGTGGGCATGAAGGGCGATTTACAGTGTAATTACTTCAAGATGTCTACAATGCCTTGGCCTGGAATTAACTGCCAATGAGAACCATCAAATTCGTGATGGCTCATTCTTAGTGCAGTAAAATCTAATTCCATCTTTCCACAAGGGTGTTTCGCTAGCCAATAAGGCGCAACGTCAATATTAGAAGGAAAGACACTGGTTACAAAGATGCCACTAACACGCGTCTTAGTTAGGCGTGACTCCGAATAGA
>CALMOO010000399.1:4549-5027 GCA_937871705.1 uncultured Hymenobacter sp. | reverse complement strand
TGGCACGTTCTATTTGAATACTATCAACATCAGAATTACTCGGCCATAAATCGATTGGAGAGCCTAAAAGAGCATTTTGTACTCCAGTAGTAGTAACGCCAAGTTGGCTAAATACATTTATACATATTAAGTAAGGCTTATCCAATTCACCGTAACGAGATGCTTTCTTATGTACTGCGTTCCTTATTAAGTTGTCTTCGGGGTACCCCCAGCCACTGCCTCCTGGTAAGCCACCAATGGTTGGTGTTAATTTATTGCGGCTGTGTTTTAATGATTTTGGGAAAAGTTTTATGACTAATTCAACGTCTTCACTGTTGATTACAAGTGGCATAATATTCCCCCAATCTGATGACTCAACGTTCGCTGTAGCAATCCTTGAAATATAATCAGGTAGTTGTCTTTTGAGATATTCAGTTATTTTTTTACTGCTGGGTTGCTGAATGCTTTTGATTTTTAGTTTCTCGATAAAGAGCCAGTA
>CALMOO010000399.1:0-4539 GCA_937871705.1 uncultured Hymenobacter sp. | reverse complement strand
GTAATTAGGGATAGCAAGCTTTGATAAAGCATCGTAAATGGCGTTAATCTTCTTGTTGAAGGCTTCTTTTGTCTCAGATGTGTCTGTTACTTCTTTTGCTTCAATATAAAAGCTTATATTGCCTCTATGTGCCAGAAAATCAGGTGATTTCTTAGTGCCTTTTATTTCAGGATGAGGGGTGAGCGTAAATCCTAGTTTTGTGAATAAATGGTAAATAAATAATTCAAAGAAAGCAGGTGAGAATGCTTTTTTAAATCTGGATTTCAACTCACTCTTTTCGCTCTCTGGATAATCTGCATACCACTCATTGATGGTGTCTCTGACCTTTGCAAATTCAAGCTTTGCACTCCTATCATAAAAATTAAATAGGTCATCTAGGTGGTTTGCAAAATTTAAATCTGTTCGCTCTTTTTCTTCAAAAATTTTATCTTGTTTCATAAGCCATGTCTTTGTTATTTGTTAGGCAATTAAGGTAAGGGTTAACATTTAAGCCATTGATTTAACTCATTCGTATCTCCTCCTTAATTTTGGCCACGAACAGAGCAAACTCCGGTTCGGCTTCCACGTCGGGGTGCTAGGTCGCACTGGGCCAGGTTGTATTGATGGCGGGGGCTGATGGTGGCGCCATGTAGCCGCTGGCGTCGCGCTCGTGGCTCAGCAGCCAAAGGCGGTCGGCGCTAGATTTACCTTTTTCTTAGTTGACTTCATTACCAAAATCACCCCCGATTTAGCGGAGACGCAGGGGTAGGGATTGCGCCGTAAAAGGACGAGTGGCGTCACATTTTGGCGGTGCGGACGCATTCTACGCAAAGAGCAGGCTTACTGATAAAAAGGTGCAACAGCTCGCTTACCCCCCATCAATCAACTAGTTCCACGCGGCGCATTGACGGAACCTGCCCGCTTGGAAATAAGGCCAGCTGATATACGCCGGCTGCTAGGTTTCCTACCAAAAGGTCCGCAGTCTGGCCGCTAAACTGGCTTTGCCACACAAGCTGGCCCAGCGAATTGCGCAGCTCCGCGCGCGTTGGTCCTGTTAAGGACAGGGCTTCGGGCAAGCGTACGCGCAGGAGCCTAGCTGCTTCCACCGGATTGGGCCAGACCAGCAGGCCAGCTGATTCGGAAGGCAGCGCAGTGGCGAGCGCTACGGGCCCGAATAAGGCGGTCGAAGTGCCCGTTCCGGCGGCTGTGCGGACACTGATGGGGCCCAGCGTGACGCCCTCGGGCACTGTAGCCTCTAGGCGGGAGGAGGATTTTACCGAGTATGCTGCAGCCGGAGTGCCATTAAACAGCACAGCTGTCACCCCCACAAAGCCCGTACCCGTGAGCGTAACCACTTGCCCTGGCGCCCCGGCAGCCGGGGCGAGGGTAGCAATACTTGCTACCTCGCTAGTGTCGTAGACCTTGGTAAGAAATACGTTGGGAAACAAGACATTACCTACTAAAGTAATGCTGCCAAACGTAGGCTCGCCCCAATATGAGCCGATGATGCTCGCGGCGCCATCGGGAGTCATGGCTAACGCCTGGCCGGTTTCATCTTCGGAGCCGGTAGTGCTTAGGGCCCAGTACCAAGCGCCGGTGGCGTCAAGCTTTGCTACGAAGGCATCCGATTTGTCAGGTGAGCCGGAGTTGACTAGCTCGATAGTCCCAAACCGCGTGTTGCTACCCCCAAATTCTCCCGTGATAACTGGTCGGTCAAACTTATCTAAGGTTAAGTCGGCGCTTATATCATAGCCAGGCCCGCCTGCTTGGGTGGCCCAGCGCCAGGTGCCGTTGGCATTCAGCGCCGCCACAAAAATATCTCCGGTAGTGTCAGGGTCTCCTCGGTTGGTGAGGGTAGTAGTGCCGAAGGAAGCCGCCGCGCCAGAAAAGCTACCCGTGAGGTAGACAGTGCCCGCTCTGTCGACCGCAACCCCCGTAGAACTGACGTTGCCACCGGTGGTAGTCACGGCCCACTGCCAGTTGCCAGCCAGAGTCAGCTTAGCCACGTAAACGGCGATGGTACCCGCATTAGCATTAGTTAAGGTGAAGTTGCCTAATTGAAGCGAGGCACTTTGGTAAGTGCCGCATACGTAGGCATTGCCTTCGGCATCCAGCGCTACTTTGGCAAATCTGGTTGCTTCGCCTACCGTGCTAACTCCAAGCCAGTTGCCGTTGACATTAAGCCGCCCAACAAACGTGTTTCGTTTGTCCGAGTTCGGCATACTTGAGTTATCAACTAATCTGACAGCGCCGAAAGTCGCGGTATTATCGCCTAAGCCGCCCACTACAGTGACGCTCCCGGCGACATCTACTGCTAGGGAGAAGCCATAGTCCGAGCTGGGCCCGCCGCCATGAGCAACCCATTGCCAGTTGCCTGCGGCATCCAACTTAGCCACAAAGGCATCCCCATTATTTCCGTCCGAGGGGTCAGGAAGACTGTACGAGCCAAGCTGAATGCCAGAAGTATAAATGCCCGTGATGTAAATGTTGCCAACAGCATCCAGGGCCAAATCATAGCCGCGAATGTTGCCGGTAGGGTTTACGGCCCATACAAAATTGCCAGCAGGGTCGAATTTGGTTAATAAAAAATTATTGGTATTGTTGCTGCTCAGTTGCTGGCTACCGAAGTAAATAGTGCCAATAAAACTTCCCAATACATAGCTATTGCCTTGCGCATCAGTAGCAGTAGACGTTACGTAGCTTTCGCCATGTTGCCGCGTTTCGCCTACCGAAATAGTAGAGTCAAAAAAAGGCGTTTGGGCCCATCCTGAAGTTGCTAAGCAACTCATAAGCAGCAGAAAAAAGCTTGCTGAGTAATGGATAAAACTAAAACGGAGGAAAAGTGGGGGCATAGAAAAATGCTAAGTGGAATATAAATAGGGATAAAGCTGTCTGATATTGCTGTTTAAAGCCTGACCTACAACGCGCTATATAGTAGCAATGATAAGGCTTGAAGCCTTGCTGCAGTAATTTAATCGGCTTGCCAGTGCAGCTGCTGGTAATCACTTGCAGGTGCTAAAAGGAATTTTGCGCCGGCAATGCCGACTCTGCCCACGTGCATGTACAAGGGCGGCGCTATCCCCAGCAAGGAAGCGCAGGATAAGCGCTCCGCAGCCAGCAGAAAAGGCGATGAGACGAATAATAAAAAATAGCGTTTACTAAGCCGGACAGCTAGCAGAAGGTATTTGGTAGATAGCTTACAGGAACCGTTTCCGTGGCAGTTGCAGCCTTTGGCTCGTCGGTGACAGGTGGCGCTAACTCCCGCGTATCTCGTCCTTAAGCTCGGCCACGAACTGCGCAAATTCTGGTTCGGCCTCTACGTTGGGGTGCCAGGCCAGGCCGAGCTGAGCCAGGTTGTATTGGTGGCGCGGGCTGAGCGTGGCGCCGGGCAGCAGCTGGCCGGTGTCGGGGCTGCGCTCGGGGGCCAGCAGCCAGAGGCGGTCGGCGAGGGCGGTGGTGGTGGCAATGTCGTGCGAGACGATGAGCACGGTGTTCAGCTCGTCCATGGTCGTGACTTCCACAATGATTTTTTTGACCTCGTCAATCATCGCCACGTCGAGGCCCGAGAAGGGCTCATCGAGCAAGATGAGGTGCTCGGAGCACAGCAACTGCTGCGCAATGGCGGCTCGCTGGCGCTGCCCGCCCGAGAGGTGCGCCGGGTACTTGCGGGCGTGCGCCGCTAGCCCAAAGCGTTCGAGGTAGTGCGCGACGCGCGCCTTGGCCTCGGCGGGGTCGTGCTGGCGGCGGGCGGCCAGTAAAAGGTTGTCATACAGCGTATAGTGCTGAAAGAGGGGGTAGCGCTGCTGCACGTAGCCTACCATGCCGGCCCGCACGGGCTCCTGCGCCTCGCCCACCAGGATGCTGCCCACGCTGGGCGCCGCCAGCCCCGCCAGCAGCCGGCACAGCACCGACTTGCCGATGCCCGAGCGCCCGTAGATGCCCACCACTTGCCCCTGGCTGAGGCCCGGCCGAATGACGTCGAGCACCTGGGCGTTGAGGTCGCGCAGGATGAGGTCGTCGCCGTAGTGCATCGAGACGTGGTCGAGCGTGAGCAGCGGCGCTTTGTAGGAGTGGGGTAGGGCAGTCATAAGAAGTAGCGCAGACATGGTAGTCCGCATTTAAGTAATAAGCGAACAGCGCGGGCGCAGGCTACCAAGTCCACGCTACATCCGGCTCAGCCCCGCGTAAGGAAAAAACACCCGCCGCAACGCCTCAAACCCATAGTCCTGGGTTATCCCTACCCCCAGTATTACTAGCTGAATGGCCAAAACGCCATCCAGGTGCAAATACCGGTTTTGCTTGTAGAGCAGCAGCCCGATGCCGCCCTCGCTTTGGTAGAGCGTTTCGACGAGCGTTATCAGCGTCCAGATAATGGCGAAGTTTTGGCGCACTACTTCGAGCATATCGGCCAGCTTGCCTTTTATCACTACTTCCCAGAAGCTACCCCACTCGCCCAGGCCCAGGGTGCGGGCGTGGTCCAGCTCTTCCTGCGTGGTGCCCAAGATGACTTGCGTCATGCCCGTCACGAGGTACACCGTGGCCCCAAATACCAGCACCGAG
>CALMOO010000398.1 GCA_937871705.1 uncultured Hymenobacter sp. | reverse complement strand
GGTGGCCCCCACATCAAGCTGCAAATCCTGATGTGGCCCGTAACCAATGCCGCCTTTGACAGCGAGTCGTTCCAGTTGTATGCCCAGGACCGTTTTCTTACGGCACCACTCATGGAGTGGATGTTCGACACTTACACCACCAACCCGCAGCAGCGCCAGGAAGTCCACCTTGCCCCCCTCAATGCGAGCTTGGAGCAGCTGGCGAGCCTACCTCCGGCGCTGATTCAGGTAGCGGAAAATGACATTCTGCGCGACGAGGGCGAGGCCTACGGCCGCAGGCTCCGTGAGGCCGGCGTAGCCGCCACGACCATTCGCTATAACGGCATGATTCACGACTTTGGCCTGCTCAACGGACTGGCGACCGTGCCAGCCACCCGCTCGTTATTCATCCACGCCGCCGCCGAGCTGAAGAAATACTTGGCCTAGGCAGGGTAGGTGCCATAAACCTATTTAGGCGCATGAATTCCTATCTAATGCACGCGAAACGTAACGCCTGGGCATGGAGTGAATTTAACTAGAGCGGTTTCGAATTCGCTGTACAGTAGCGCGGACTTTCAGTCCGCGAGTAGTAGGCGTCTGAGATTGCGGACTGAAAGTCCGCGCTACTTGCTGGGCTATATACTAACCCCGAAACCGCTCTATGTGTGCCCGTTCTAGTCAAGCTGCGCGATGACTAGACTGAAGCGTCAGCGCAACCAGCAGCCCACCTGAGCAGGCCGTAGGTGCATCCTAACACGGGGCCTTTTTGGCTATTGCTAGGCCATTGTAAATGAACAGTTCGGGTCGGTTTGAAACCTCTGCCCAGAGCAGGCTGACACCTTATTGACTACGCAAAATTTCACCCATCCCTTAACGCCGACCATTCTCATGAAATCTGTATTTTTTCCCCTGTTTATCCTCCTAGCCCTAGCTGTTGGGAGTTGCTCGAAAGATGATACCCCACCCCCCACGCCCGCCACCTTTGTCTTGGTGCACGGGTCTTGGCAAGGGGCTTATACGTGGGACGCCGTGAAAGCCAAGCTCGAACAGCAAGGCCACCCCGTTGTCACGGTCGAACTGCCGGCACACGGCAACGACCCCACGCCCGTGGCTGGGCTGACGCTGGCCAGCTACAGTGCTAAGGTGCTAGCCGTCCTTGATGCACAGTCAGGGTCCGTTATTCTGGTCGGGCACAGCATGGCGGGCATGGTTATCTCGGACGTGGCCGAACAGCGGCCGGGCAAAGTAGCCAAACTGGTATACGTCGCCGCCTACCTCCCCCAAAACCAGCAATCCATCCAGGACCTCTCCCAGCAGGATACCCAATCGCAGATAGGCCCAGCCCTAGTCGTTTCCCCGGACAATGCGACTGCCGCCGTCCAGCCAAATATGCTCTTCTCCGTGTTTTGTCAGGATGGCACGCCTCAGATTCAGCAGCTCCTGCTCGATAAGGCGCGGGCCGAGCCGCTCGCGCCGTTTGGTAGTAGAGTCACGCTCACGGCGGGCAATTTCGGCCGCGTACCCAAATTCTACCTGCATTCGCTGCAAGACCGGGTGATTGGGCCGGCGCTGCAGGATAAAATGCTGCAAGCCACTCCCATGCAGAAGGTCTACAACGTAAACAGTAGTCACTGCCCGCAGCTCTCCCAGCCGGATAATGTGGCCGCTATCCTGGAAGAAATCAGCACTAGCAAGTAGTCTCCTACGCCTGGAAGCGATGAAGTAACCTGGCACAGCATGGCCCACGCTCACTCCGCAGTAGCTCAAGCGAGGGGAGAGTTGCGTGGCAAGTTGCTCGTTGTAATGCCGGAAAACGGCTACCAGGCTGTAGCTAACTGCTCATGAAATTCTTATCCTTTCCCACTTAGTCCGCCATCCTTTCCTCAACCCAAAAACTCATGGATTCTCAGGATTTTACGCTACCTCTCACGGGCGAAGTGGCCGTGGTGACCGGCGCCTCGCGGGGCATTGGCAAGGCCATTGCGCAGCGGTTGAGCCGGGACGGCGCGGCCGTCGTCATCAACTACACCACTAATGCCGATAAAGCCCACGAGCTAGTAACCAAACTGACCGCGCAGGGTGGGCAGGCCTTGGCCATACAAGCCGATTTGGGCAAAATAGCCGACATACGGCGCTTATTCGAACAAGTCAAGCGGCACTTTGGTCGCCTGGACATCCTGGTAAATAATGCCGGCGTCTCGGGCGGCCAAGCGCTTGACACCATTACCGAAGCGCGTTTTACCGAAATCTTCGATGTAAACGTGCGGGGGGTAGTATTCGCTTCACAGGAAGCCGCCCGTTGCTTCGGCCCAGCAGGCGGCCGCATCATCAACTTGTCATCAGTGCTCGCCCGCCATGCGCCCGGCAACCTGGTCTATGGGGCTACCAAAGCCGCTATTGATTCAATTACCAAGAGCATGGCCATCGAGCTAGGGCCCCGCGGCATTCGCGTGAATGCCGTGGCGCCCGGCCTGACGGTGACCGACATGGGCACGTCCACGCCTACGACTTTGCAGGAGAACGCCGTCAAACACACCGCGCTAGGCCGCATGGGCGAGCCGGAGGAAATTGCGGACGTTGTGGCTTTTCTAGCTGGCCGCGACGGCCGCTGGATTTCGGGACAAACCATCTATACCGACGGCGGCTACTACGGCTAGCCGGCGCGACGGACTACCCTACCGGTGGCAGGGCAGCAGCTGTAACTGCGTCGGCGAACCTTGCTCCCACTATCTCGGGCCTCGCCGGCTGGCACATCCCTGCGAAATACTAGCCACCTCATTTTACTCTTTTTACTTTTTAGTCAATTTCACCATGGCAACGAATTATGACCCGACTCGCCGGGAGGTTTCTACTTGGTGGGTCTATCTACTTAGCGGCGCGCTGTTACTCTTTCTGGGCATCAAGACCTTTCAGTACCCCGGTGTTACTTACTTGAGCCTGAGCCTGTGGTTTGCGGCCGTCATCTTCGTCAACGGGGTGTCGGGCATCCTATTTGCCTTCACCAACCGTGCGAGCTTTGGCGCCTGGTTTTGGATGCTAGTACTGGGTCTGGGCGAGGCCGTGCTAGGATTTTACCTACTGGCGGTGCCCATCGCGGCGGTCGGGACGCTGATGCTGTTTGTGGGCTGGTGGCTGCTATTTCGCAGCTTCGTGACCATTAGTAAGGCGTTCGTCTTGCAGCAGTCGGGGTACACTGGCTGGGGCTGGGTACTGGCAGCAGGCATCGGGGGCGGGCTACTGGCCGGGCTAGTATTGGCCAACCCGGTGGACGGGGCGGCGGGCACGAGCCTGTATCTGACCCTGAACCTGCTGGCGTTGGGCATCACTTCTTGCACACTGGCCTTTCGCTTGCATAATGCTAGGCCGGAGCCGGCCGTCTAGCCCGTGCGGGGGGGTTAATTATTTCTGCTCACGCCTGCTGCCAAGCGGGTTCCTTACACCCAAGGACTATTTCGCCGAGAAATCAGCCGGCTTAATCAGCAAGTGATAGCCGAAATGCAACGCAGCAGCTAAATCGGCCAGTAGTCGCCTATAACCTTCATAGCTATGCCTCTCGGACTCTCTTACGAACTATGCCATCGGGTGGATATGTGCCTGCTAATCCTACGTTGGCATCGGCCAGCCAGTTTTGAGGAATCGAAAGCGGCTTATTGGGCCGCCCTCGACCTAGCGCAGCAGCACCAGTGCGGAAATTGGCTCTTGGATGCCCGACGGCGGGAGCAGGTTGACCACCAGCTTATGAGTTGGCTAGCCGACTACTTTATAGACGAAGCCGTGCAGCAACTGACCCCCGTGCGGTTTTAAACTCGGCATCGTAAGCTCTCCCTGCCACCTGGCCCATTTCAGTGCCGCCATCTCGCAAGCAACTTCAGCGCTACTGCCTCAGCTGCCTTTCCGAGCTTACGCGAGCATGGAAGAAGGCCAGACCTTGCGCTGGCTGCTAGCCGACGAAGCGGCCGTGAACCCGGGACAGCTGGAGGTCCGATGACTTAGCCGTTTAAACTCCCTACGCCAAGACCGATACAGGGGTACGGTCTAAGCAATCACCCTGCATGAGTTAAAACATTGATCATCAATGTAAATTAGTCCAGCAAAGGCCCGCGCCTGTTGCAGAACCCAGCTATTAGCCGCTAGCTTAAAGTAGC
>CALMOO010000397.1 GCA_937871705.1 uncultured Hymenobacter sp. | reverse complement strand
TGTAGCGGCCTACTTCGATATCGCGTTGGGCCGTTTGAATGTTTTGGGCGGTGGCCGCCGTGGTGCCAGCCATCAGAGCGAGGGCGGCGAGCAACGGCTGTTTCCAGGGCTTGAAACTCATAAGCAAAAGAAAAAAGGATGAAGTCAGGGTGAGAAATTACTTTCTAAACTACGCAGTTCGAGTCGTTGTAGTTCAATTAAAGCTTAGGAGTAGTTACGATGCGGGCCTGAACATTAGCAGGCATCAGTCCCGATTTCTGAAAAATAAGCTGTCCCTTTTGGCCTGCTACAAAGGAGGCAAAGCCCGAGCCCAACCCCGCGCGCGCCTCCCGGCTGATGATGTAGATATCGCGCCGTAGCGGGTAATTCTGCAAGTCGGGGTGGTCGCGCAGCATCTGGGGCGGCTTCGGGGCCAGGTACACCTGGTAGGGCTGAATGTAGTCGTCCTTCGTAGGGTTGGGCCGCGCCGTGATGGCCGCTACCCGCACGTTGCGCAGGAAGCCACGCACCTTGGGGTCGTCGAGGTCCGACACCCAATTGACACCTACTACTCCAATGGCTGCCGGGTGGGTAGCCACATAGTCCAGCACTTGCGGGTTCGACTTGGCCGCGAATACGTGCTTGGTCAGCGGCTGGCCGCGTAGCAGCGAGTCGCGCACCACGCGCAGCGTACTGCTGCGGTTGGCATCAAATACCACATTTACATCACCAAGCTTCTTTTGTCCGCTTAGCTGTTTCCAGGCAGTAGTTTGGCCACTAAAAATGCTGCGCAGCTGCGTCATGGTCAACAGCGAATCCGGATTCGACGGGTGCAAAATAATGGCCAACCCATCGATACCAATCTTGGTAGTGATAGGTACCATACTCTGCTTAACCATCTCGGCCTTCTCGTCGGCGTTCAGCTCGCGCGATATCACGGCTAGCTTCACTTTGTCATTAAGCAAGTCCAGCATTACGCTGTCTTCGGGCTGGTAGCTGGCCTTCACGTGCGCATCAATATACAGTTTCTGAAACGTATCGACCTGCGCTTCCAGAATAGGCGCAAACGTTTCGTCGACGCCGATGGCTACCCGGCCGCTGGTGGGTGTGTCAGTGGCTTCCGTTTCGGCAGTATCGCCAGCGCCCTTGCGGTGGCAAGCTGGCAGCAAGCTGGCCGCCACTGCCAAGATGCCGAGCAGTGTACGACCCTTAGGGCCCGAAAAATCAGTTAAAGTCATCGGTCCGGGGTTTGCGAAAGTTAAAAGGCAGCGCCCGCACCAGGCGCACGATGCCATACAGCACCAAGAGGCCGCCGAGTACCAGGCGGGTTTTGTAGCCCAGCGGCAGCAGCGCTCCCGACGATAAAGGCCGGTCGGCAGTGTAGAGCAGCCAGCTTCCTAGTGCCACGTACGCGATTGCCCGAAGCAAATCAAAAAAGCGAACAGGCTGCTGGGAAGGGCCCAGCCGCTCTTCGGTGGAGTATTCGAGCATGAGGGAAGAATGAGGAAGTTGCCCTTTATAACGACTATTCAGCGCAAAATTGTTCGGAGATTTCCGCTAGTGTCTTCCTATGGATATGCAAAAGAGATAAAAAAACCCGGCTTTTCATAATAAGCCAGTTTTTAATCCTATCGAGTACCGTGCCAAGCTACTGTATGCGGAAGGTGATGGGTAGGGTAAACCGCACAGGTACAGCATGATTACTCTGCTTGCCGGGCATCCAGGCGGGCATCTGGCGCACTACGCGCTGGGCTTCCTCATCCAGGCCATAGCCCAAACCCTTCTGCACATTGATATCGGCGATGCTGCCATCGGCCTGCACCACAAAGCTCACGTACACGCGTCCTTCGGCCTGTGCTGCCAGCGCCGCGCCAGGGTAGCGCAAGTGGCTGCGCAGGTAGCGCGCCAAGGCATCCATGCCGCCCGCAAATTCCGGCATCTGCTCTACTACTACGTAGGGTCCTACCACAGCCGGGCTACTACCCGCACCAATGCTGGGGCCACTGGTGGCAGTGCCAGGGCCAGTTGCGCCTGTATTGTCTGCGTCGCTGGTAGCAGTCGGACCCGAGGTAGTCAGGCCCGGCGGCACTTCTATTTCTGAAGTGGTAACAGGCTTGGGAGCAGCTAGCTCATCCTTTACTACGTGAGTTGGCAGGTTAGCTGCCATGTGGGGGGTAGGGGCCACCGACTGGTGTGGTAAGACCGGCTCAGCCGGTAGAGCGGGGGTAGGCGGCTGCACCACGTAGGTGGGTGGAATTACTGAATCAGGCGCTACTGGCACCACGTGCTCCACCATAGCCACTGGATGCCAGCGTTGCCAAGCCGCTCCGCTCAGCAGCAACAGTCCGCAGAGGCTCATCATCAAAGCCAGCGCCGAGCGCACGTGGCTGTTGTAAGATTGACGCAGTTGGTAGGCTCCGTAAGCCTGATTGCGGCCTTCAAATACGAGGTCGTCGAAAGAAGCTGGGAACAGGTTGGAAAGCAGCGACATAAGAAGCAGGAATGAAGTGAGAGAAATACACTGGCAGCTGCCAGTCTCTCCTTTGATGCTGCACCAAGCTGATTTCCACACGCGCAAACCCTACTTTTTAAAATATTGTTTGTCAGATAATTGGAAGCCTATTAGCAACAAAAAACCCTGAGTGCTATGCACTCAGGGTTCTTAGATATTAACTCGGTAGATAGACTACTGAATTTTCAGCGAAATCGGCACCGTAAACGATACCTTCACTGCCCGGCCATTCTGCTTGCCCGGAATAAAGCGGGGTAGCGTTTTGATAGCGCGGATGGTTTCGGCATCAATCGTAGAGCTGAGGCCTTTCACCGTTTCTACGTCGGTGAGGTTGCCTTGTTCATCCACCGTAAACTTGGCGAACACCCGGCCTTCTACCTGGTTGCGCAGGTCAGCGGCTGGATAACGAAAAGCCTTCTTGATGGCGTCGACGATGGCTTGCTGGCCACCACCGCCCGGCAGGCTTGGCATTTGCTCTACGTAGGTGTAGACTTTGTCTTCAACTACGTCAGCTACCGGAGCTTTGCCTTCGCCGCTCAAGTCCGACAGGTCGGGCGGCGGTGCGTCGGTATTGCCTTTTACAGTTACCGTAGCTACTGCCTTGTCCTTCAGCTCGTCCTGGTCTGGCACATCTTCCGTTCGCTTC
>CALMOO010000396.1 GCA_937871705.1 uncultured Hymenobacter sp. | reverse complement strand
GGTTAGTGGTGTAGCCGCCGTAGCAATAGGCCACCACGTACTTGGCTTCGGGCCGGAGCTTGACCAGCCCGAGCAACGTATCGAGGCTGACGCCGCGCCAGTGCGTGTCGAACTTCGACCACTTCGTGACGCAGTGAATGTCGGGGTTGAAGTCCTGCTGTGGCAAGCTGTTAAATTCCTCCCAGCTCCAGGTGGTGGGCGCCTCCACCAGCCCTTCGAGGCTGAACGACCACTGTGTGAGCGGAATACGGGGGGTAGGGCCAGCCGTGAGCACCGGAAAATCGGTGGTTTCGTACTGGCCGGGCGGCAGCTTGTGGTTGCTGGCCCGCTTGGGCTGGAAGCCTTTATTGGTGAAGAAACCGGCCATAGAGACAAGGAATGAAGGAGTGAGTCGAATAAAGTGCTGGCTGGTAGGGCGAGGAAGGCAACCCCATTCTACCGAAAAAGACCTTCGGCCGACAGCGGCCGAAGGTCTTTCGAGTTGTTAGCCAGCAGGTTTACCAGTAAACCAGGGCAGATGTTTAAGCTACTGCAGCTTAGCCAGCCAGAGCGAGGCGTTGAGGTGCAGCGGGGCGTGGCTCGAAATTTCGGTCCAGCCAGGGTAGAGGGTGTCGCCGCTGGTGCCGCTGCCATCGTCGGCCGGCGACGAGTCGGTGATGACAAATACGCGGCCCGTGCCGTAGGTGCTGGTGGCGCACATGGCCTTGGTGGTGCCCTGCGTGGCGCTGGTTTGCCAGATGAGGGGCTGCGCCGCCGACGAAGTAGTGGTGATGGTGGCGCCGTTGCTAAACTTGAGCTGCGTCACGTTGCCCTCGCTGCCGTGCAGCACCACGTTGGTGCTGCTGGCCAGCACATTGGTAGTGGTTTCGGAGATATTGGTCAGGTCGATTTTAAAGCCGAACGGATTGGCCTGCACCGAGTTGTTGGTCATCAAGTCGTTCCAGATGGCCGGCGAATCCTGGCCGTCGTTGTTGCGGTCCGACACGGTGTGGTCGGAAATCATGAACAAGCCGCCCCCGTTCTTCACGAAGTTGATGATGGCCGTTTTCTCGGTAGCCGTGAAAATGGTATTGGGCTCATCCACCACAAACACGCTGTAGTTGCTCAGGTCCTGCGGGTTGCTGGCGTTGCCGTAGGTGATGGCCGCGCCCGACGGCAACGCCTCTACCGTGTTGCCGAGCTTCACCAAGGCCACGCCCCACGACGAGAGGCCGCCGGTCCAGTACGTTTCGGGGGTGCTGCTCGTGATGCCGCTTTGGGCGGGGGTAGGGATGCGCACCACCGTGCCGTTGTCGGTGTCAGGCACCCAGTCGGCGTTGCCGGCCGTTTCGGCGTGGCTGCCGTCGAAGAGAAATTTCTTGCCGCTGGTGGTGGGCGGCGTGGTGCCCCCGCCGCCCGTGCCGCTATAGGTTTGCACGGTTATGTTATCGACATTCAGGCGGTTGGTAGTGCCGTCGGTTTTGCGCACTTGCAGGCGCACGGCGCCGGGCAGGTTCACGGTGAAGCTGGCTGTGGCGAGCGTAGTGCTGCTGGCCGTGACGGTGCTGCCCACTTTGGCGAACGACGAGCCGCTGTTGGTCGATGCCCACAGCTCCCAGGTGCTGGCCGCGTCGGTGCCGTAGCGGGCGTGGCCGATAGTGACTACCCCCGCCCCACTCGTGAGGTTGAAGTTCATGGTGAGCGTGCCGCTGTTGCGGACTCGCGCTGACTGACTGCCGGTTTTGGCGTCGGCGCTGGTGTTGCCGAGTAGCGCGTCGTCGAAGGTCCAGGAGCCCGAGCCCAGCACTACGGTGCCGCTGGCGTAGGCGGTTTTGGCACCCGTTTCGAAGGCTTCGGGGAAGCCAGCGGCGCTGGCATTCTGGCTGAGGGCCGTGGCGGCGACCGGGGTAGGAACGGCCTCTTGGCGGGCGCAGCCAGTGAAGAGGAGAACGGCCGTGCAGGCCGTAGCCAGCGAGCTAAACAAGTAGTTCATGAAGCTTTTGATGAAGGAAAAAGGATAGGGGAATTTCAATAAAGCTGCGTTTACTTACTTAACACTGAAAATGTTGGGTTAACATATTGTTAAAGTAGGTTGGCTGGAATGAGCGGAGTGCAAAGAGCTAGGTGGATGGCAGTTCCTCCGTCTCTACCCCCGCTGGCGGCGCAAACCGCGCCTTGAACCGGGCGTACAGCGCATTCATGCCAAGTAGCAGCAAGCCCATGAAAATGAAGACAATGGCCCGCGTGAAGGTGCCACTCTGGCTGAGGTCGAAGAACACGAGGCGCACCAGGCAGCCAAGCATGCCGGCCAGGGCCACGTAGCGCAAGTCTTGCCGGCGCAGTAGCAGGCTGGTGCTGAACACGGCCACCACCTCCAGCATCAGCAGCACGGTGAGCACCGAGCGGTCGAAGGACCGAATGAGCAGCAGCGTGAGGGCCAGGAAGGCGGGGTAGAGCAGCGCAGCTTCGAGCTGGCGGCGTGGCGGGCGGGCTAGCGCGTCCCAGGCCGGCGAAAGGCCCGCGAAGGGCGCATTGCCCACTTGCAGCGCCAGGCCCACGTAGCCAAACAGCAAGCCAACGGCGGCCACGAGCCCCCACCACTCGGGGCTAAGCAGCCGGCTGGCCGAGCTATTTAGCAGGCAGGTGATGCTGGCGGTTAGGGCCGCCAGCCAGTAGTAAAACCGCCCATACACGCCCAGACGCCGAAAGCGAACCGGCAAAGCCGGCGCCACTTGAGTTAAAGCCAGGGCGGCGCCCACCCACAGCAGCGGCAGCCACGGCGCGCGCACGTTGTGAGCCAGCGTGCTGGTGCCGAAGAGTAGCGTCAGTTCGGGAAGCCACCGGTGCAGCATGCGCCAGGACTTGTAAACCGGCTCCGTAGCAGGTGGCTGCGCCGCCGCCACAGCCATCAGCACCCCAAAAAACAGCGCGGCCGTAACATACTCAGCCGGTTGGCCCAAGATGGTTTCGGTGCCCATCAGCAGCCACAGGTGGACGAATAAGCTCCCCGTTAGCAGGGCGTAGCTGAGGTGCAGCAGGTAGCGGTCGGGCTGGCCGGCTCGGCTCACGGCCGCCGCATCGGGCAAGGCGCGTCGCCAGGCTTGGGCCGCCATGAAGGCCGCGCAGGCTAGTGCCAGCAGGCCCAGCATCAGGTAGGTAGCATGGTTGGCGGGCACAGCGGCCACCAGGGCTACTACCAAGTGCGCGCCGAGCAAATACAGCCACGGCCAGCGCACATAGCGCTCGCCAGCCGGCCACCACGAGGCCAGCAGCCCCACCACCGGCACGGCCAGGGTGGGTAGCAAGTAAAGCAGTACGGGTACGGCTCCGGGCGCCAAGGTCGCTGAAGAGAGCAAGCCGATAGAAGAGGCTAAGGCGTGGTCCCATTGCAGCATCAAGTAGCCTGTGGCGGCCAGTACCAGCCCGGCCCACAGGCCCGGCAAGGCCACTAAGCGCCGCAGGTATAGCAAGCTGCCTAGCAGCCCCACCATCACCCAGCCGGCCCACGGCCGCGCATATACTAGCGCGCCGGCGCCCAGCAGCAGCCAGCCCACGGCCAGGCCCAACAAAGGCAGCTGGTAGGTAGTGCCGAGCCGCAGCTTGGCAAACTCCTCCTGCGCCCGCGGCCAGAACAGCCGCCGCGCTTGGTAGCCTAGCGTGAGCAGCGCTGCCCCGAGCAGCAGCGCCGCTCGGCCCAGCGACCCCAGCGCCGTGGGCCACGCATAAGGCACCAGCAGCGGCAATAGTGCCGCTTGCAGCACCAGCAGGTAGGTTTGGGTGTGCAGGAGAGCATCCTCGGCGCGGCCACTCAGCAGCAGAGCGGCCAGCAAGTTTTCGGCGTACAAAATGAGCAGTACTACCGGCCAGCTCAGGCCCATCTCGTGCAGTCCAAACACGGCCAGCACCACAAAGAGCTGCCCCAGCACCAGCTGCTGCCGGCGTACCCAGTCGGGCGCCAGCTGCTGGGCCTGCACCCAGGCGGCCAACCCCAGCGCCGCCCCCGCCAGCCCTAGCAGCAGCCCGATAGCCAGCGCATCTGACCACCCAAACAACACCCGCGCCAGCAGCAGCCCGGCCCCAATTTGCAGCAGCCCGGCCAGCCCCACAAAGCCGCTTAGCAAGCTGCGGTGCGATTCGGCGGCGGTGTTGCGCGGCGGTTTCGGCTCTATAGCTTCGTTGATAAATTCTTGTAAATCAGATATTTTAAGCAAAATCAATAATGGCTGCTTATAAAGCAGCTGTGCAAAAGCCAGCCCGGCCCAGCCCGCCATAGCCAGCGCCAGCGCATCGCGGTACAAGGCCG
>CALMOO010000395.1 GCA_937871705.1 uncultured Hymenobacter sp. | reverse complement strand
CAGGTAAACGCAAAAGCCCCACTCATTAATGAGTGGGGCTTTTGCGTTTACCTGTCTTTGAATTTGAATCATATTGGCGAGAAGTAATTTAATAAGGTGTAAAAAAGCATCTTATGAGATAAAATGGTGTCGTTCTTATTGTTAAACCTTTCATACTTTGCAACACTGAGAACACATGCCCTTTGCTGTGTGATATATGCGTGTTGCAGTAATATGTAGAACCTTCAAATTCACCGAGTTATTTGTTCATGAAAAGCTTACTACCCCTACTGAGTGGTTTGATGTTGCTGCCATTAGCCAGCTATGCTCAACAAGCAGTTCCTCCGCGGCCTCTTGCTTTGCGCGACCTTACTAAAATGCGTGATGTAGCTGACCCTCAGTTAGCTCCTGATGGAGCTTGGGTAGCTTATACTGTGACGCGAGTAGATACGACTGCCGACAAGCGTGACGCTGATATATGGATGGCTCGTACCAACGGCTCGCAAAACTTGCGCATTACTACCAGTCCAGCTAGCGAAAGCCAGCCGCGTTTCAGTCCGGATGGTAAATACCTGAGCTTTATTTCTAGTCGTAATGAGGACGATGGAGGTAATGCGCAGCTTTGGCTACTTAACCGGGCTGGCGGAGAAGCTGAGAAAATGACAAAATTGAAAGGCAGTGTATCGGACTATGTGTGGGCTCCTGATGGCAAACATATCGCGATGATTATTCGTGATGCTGACCCCGACTCACTTACTGCTGCCCAAAAAGCCAAGAAGAAGACTGCGCCTCCTATCGTTATCGATAGATTTCAATTTAAGAAGGATGTAGATGGCTATCTCAACCAGCAACGCCAACATCTTTACCTGTTTGATGTAGTGACGCGGCAGCTTGTTAATATTACTCCGGGGATATATGACGAATATTTACCGTCTTGGAGTCCTGATGGTAAGCAACTGGTATTCTCAAGCAAGCGTGGGCTTGACCCAGACCGCCACGATAATTTTGACCTTTTTATTATTGATGCGCAGCCCGGTGCTACTGCTCGTGTACTGCTCAATACGGATGTGCCTGAGAGCGCACCTAATTACGGCAGCCGCCCCGCTTGGAGCCCCGACGGCAAGCAGATTGCGTTTGTGCAAGGAGGGCCTAAGGAGCAACTGGTTTATGCACTACATCAGCTAATGGTAGTGCCAGTGAGTGGCGGTGCCGCTCGGCCGCTTACGGCAGGCCTTGACCGCAATACGACGCAGCCGCAATGGAGCGCCGATGGAAAAAGTATCTACTTCTTACTAGAAGATGACCGGGCAGAATCGTTGATGCGCGTGCCGGCAGCTGGCGGTAAAATTGAGAAGGTGGTAGCTGGGCCGCGTCAAGTAGGCGACTTTGATATGGTAGGTAAAGGCACGACAGTAGTGCTTTGTAGTCAGCCGCAGCAGCCTAGTGAGGTATTTGCGCTAGATAAAAAGGGTGATTTGCGTTCGCTTTCTAAGCAGAATGACGCTTGGCTTAAAGGTATTTCGCTAGGCGCAGTCGAACCGATTCAGGCTAAGAGCAAGGATGGCACCATGGTAAGTGGTTTCCTAGTTAAGCCGGTTGGGTACCAGGCTGGCCACAAGTACCCTGCGTTGCTACGGATTCATGGTGGGCCAGTGGCGCAGTTTGGGTATGGATTTTCGTTTGAGTGGCAATACTTTGCGGCCAACGGCTACGCGGTAGTGGTGGCCAACCCGCGTGGTAGCTCAGGGCGTGGCCTTGAGTATAGTAAGGCTATTTACGCCGACTGGGGTAATAAGGACACCGATGATGTGCTAGCAGTGGTAGACTATGCGGTAGCTCAAGGTATTGCTGACCCTGACCGCTTAGGTGTGGGTGGCTGGAGCTACGGCGGTATCATGACTGACCAGGTAATTGCCCGCGACCAGCGTTTTAAGGCGGCGGTGAGTGGCGCTAGCATTGCCAACGTACTCGCCGGCTACGGCACCGACCAGTATATCCGCGATTATGAAACCGAGTTGGGTACGCCTTGGAAAAATGCCGACGTATACATGCGCGTTTCCTACCCCTTCTACCATGCCGACCGCATCAAAACACCCACGCTGTTTGTGTGCGGGGAAAAGGACTTCAACGTGCCTTTGCTCAATACCGAGCAGATGTATCAGGCACTGAAAAGCCTTAATGTGCCTACGCAGCTTGTTATTTACCCCGGCCAGTTTCATGGGGTTACTACCCCAAGCTATGTGAAGGACCGGTATGCGCGGTATCTGAGTTGGTACAATAAATACTTGATGACCAAAGGCTCGGCGCAGGCTACTACGCCCGGCAATGGGGGGTAGGCTCTGAAGCCAAACGAGTAAACAAAAAAGCCCGCTGCAAGTGCAGTGGGCTTTTTTGTTTACTACTATTGCTCGTCTTGCTTCCGTCAGCAGGACAAAGGGGGGTAGGCGCTAGCTTTACACTACCACGTTTACCATGCGGCCGGGCACTACTACTACTTTCTTGGCCGCTTTCCCATCGCCAAAGCGGCTTAGGAAATCCGATTCCAGGATGGCGGTTTCGATTTCGGCGGCGGTAGCAGTGGCGGCAAACTGGCGCTGCTCGCGCACTTTGCCGTTGATGGCCACGGGGTAGGTCACGTTGGCTTCGACCAGGTATTCTTCGCGGAACTCGGGGTAGGCGGCGTGGCTGATGCTGCCGCACTCGTGGCCCAACTCTTCCCACAGCTCTTC
>CALMOO010000394.1 GCA_937871705.1 uncultured Hymenobacter sp. | reverse complement strand
GGACATTATCGATACGTATTTCCAGGAATTCCCGTCGGTGAAGGCGTTCATGGATGACAGCATCAACCGCGCCCGGGAGCTGGAATATGCCGAAACGCTGCTCAAGCGCCGCCGCTACCTGCGCGACATCAACTCGCGCAACGCCACCCTGCGCGGCTACACCGAGCGCAACGCCATCAACGCTCCCATCCAAGGCACGGCCGCCGACATCATCAAGATGGCTATGATTAACATCCACGAGTGGCTAATACAAGAGCGTCTGGGTACCAAGATGATACTGCAAGTGCACGACGAACTCGTATTCGACGCCGTGAAGGAAGAAGTGGAGTTCATCACCCCCAAAATCCGTGAGCTAATGACGACCGCGCTGCTCCTGCCCCGCGGAGTGCCGCTGGAAGTAGAAGTGGGCACGGGCAGCAACTGGCTGAAAGCGCACTAAAAGCTATAGCCATATGCCAGACGAGACTCTTGTGTTCACGGGCGCAGTAGATTACGGCGATTACAGCTCCTTTAGCGTGACCGTTGATGCTGCTGGTATCCAATGCGCCATTAGTTTCTCCGGCTACGCAGATGCTTTTCAGGACTTTGGTGGCCAGCTGGTCAATTTCCCCATCAATACGCAGGCAGAAGTGTGTTTTCAGCAAGGTGAAGATATTGGCTCGGGGCTAGAATATTTGCTGCTCAAAGCCTATTATCTTGACCGTGCTGGCCATGCCGCATTGCGAATAGAAATGGACAATAAGGCCAGGCCACCTAGGGAAAGGCGAGTGGCCTTCTCGCTAGCAGTAGAGGTAGCATCGCTGATAGGGCTAGGTAAACTATTGATAAACTGGCAGCTTCATCCAGGACCAGCCAGCAGTATTATATGGCACCCCATAGTAAGCTAACCAAACCCACTCTCCACGCCGCCTGCCTTGCCTACGTGCAGCTGCGTCACGACGCAGCCCGCGCCGGCATGGCGGCGGCCCAGGAGTCGTCCAATTCCGAAACTTAAGAGCAGCGCTGGCGCCAAGTACGATACTGGTTGCGAAATGGCCTAGCAGAAAGAGACCTCTGCTACAAGCAGGAGCTGGAAAGGATGTGCAAGCGGGCGCTGTAGACCAAAAGCGTTACTTTCTGAGTCAATGCTTGTAACGACTAGGCACAATGGCAGTACTTCTGCAGGAATGTTACCTTTTGCGGCTGCCCGCCGGCTTCTTTTATTTGTCAGTTGATGAAAGCAGTTTACCTTCTATTCCTGAGCTTGCTGCCCAGCTTGGCCTGTGCGCAAGGCCCTACCTCCTCAGCCTGCAGCTGCCCCCAAAACTTTGCCGAGATGCAGCGGCTCACCGAAACCAACTATGCTGGCTTCCGCGACAAGGTGACGGCGGCCACCCGGCCCCACTACGACTCGCTGACGGCGGCGCTGCGGGCGCAGGCCGACACGGCCCACGCCGCTAGCTGCTGGAAAATATTGCAGCAGTGGACGCGGTCCTTTCACGATGGGCACCTGGGCCTGCAAGACGAGCATACGCCCCGCCTCAACGCCGACAGCATTCGGGCGCTGTACGCCACGGCCGAGCGCCTGCCCTGGACGCGCGCCACGTTTCGGGTGTACTTGAACGATGCTTTGCGGCCTAAAAAGCCGCTGGAAGGCATTTGGAGCGATGGCGGCGGGGGTGGCTACGAGGTGGGCATTGTGGCCACGAGCCCAGGTCAATACAAAGGGTTTGTGCTGCGCGCCGACAGCCTGTATTGGGTGCCAGGGCAAGTAAAGTTCGCTTTTGCTGACCCCGCAGTTGGCCCCACTACCGCGGCCTACTACATGCGCAACCACAGCAATGAGCCGCGTCCGGTGCGCGTAACCAGCGATGGCGTACTCGACCTCAACGGGCCCTGGTACCGCGCCTACCCCCGCCCGGTGGCCGAAGCAACTCCGGTGGCCCGCCACAGCTTTCGGATGCTCGACGATACGACAGCCCTGTACCGCATTGCCTCCTTCGACGGCGACTACCGTGCGCGCATCGATAGCCTTACCAAGGCGAATGCTGCGAACCTACGCCGCACCAAATTGCTGATTTTGGATGTGCGCAGCAATGGCGGCGGCTCCGACGATAGCTACCGCTCGCTGATACCTTACCTCTACAC
>CALMOO010000393.1 GCA_937871705.1 uncultured Hymenobacter sp. | reverse complement strand
GTACTAGTAAGTCAAAAAAATGCTTGATTGGCTCCATGAGTCAGTGAAGGGGTTGAGCCTGCAAAGAAAGAACGGATGGTACGAAGATTGTAGCAGGTGTTCTCAACACAGCTGGTTTAGGCTGCGGTAAAGCTCTGCTGAAAAAACTACTATTATGATTGTGTATAAGGGCGGTGATTGGTGGCAGGCGCTACGTCACTTTCATACGTCAGCAGTCATTCGCCAGCTGTTAGTGCGGGTGAGTCTAGTTGGTCTCTACAATATTGTGATAGCTGTTTGGGGGCTGGAGTTTCATCACCACATGCTCAATATCAGCCGCGAATATTTTTCCTTTTTAGGGATTCTGCTGAGCTTGCTGCTGGTGTTTCGTACCAACACTGCTTACGACCGCTATTACGAAGGCCGCCGAGTATGGGGAGAGTTAGTATCACAGTGCCGGGGCTTAGCAATCGAGCTTAACGCCGTGCTACCCCGCGACGCCGTGGCTAGCCGCCGCTACTTTGCCGCGCTCATCTCGAATTTCCCCTTTGCGCTAAAAGGCTCCTTGCGTGGTAATATCAAGTTTGAGCAGATGGAAGCTACCCCCGATATCATAGACCGGATGCGAACCGCTGAAAACGTGGCCACTACCATCATCTCCGTATTGCAAGAAAGCATTGAGCAATTGCGTCAAGTCGAAATTATCCGGGATACTCACTTGCTCACCTTAAAGCCCCATTTTCTGGGCATGATGTCCGTGAGTGGTACCTGCGAGCGCATCAAGGCTACTCCCATCCCGTTCTCTTACACTTTTTTCATAAAAGCGTACATTTTAACATTCATTGGGGTAATGCCTTTCGTGCTACTGTCCACCTCGGGATACTTTATGATTCCTATCACCATGTTTGGGGCCTACGCCCTGCTTGGGCTAGAAATGATTGGAGAAGAGATAGAAAATCCGTTTGGGATAGATTCTAACGATTTACCAATTACCCAGCTTTCTCACAAAATCCGGGTCAGCGTGCACGATTTGCTCCGCGTTGAGCTATCTGACCAGAAGAAGGCGTTGGCTGCCATCCCTTATAGTGTAGTACACTAATATTTTGATTCTCTGGTAGCAAAGGCTGAGCGTGAGCACAGTTTGAGCTTAACTTTGCGCAGACTATAAGTTTTTTTGAACTATTTTCAGGAATGATATAAAGCTTATCATTATGCACATGTTTTCCTGAATATTCCGCCAACGGAATTTGCTTCGCTCCGTACAAAGCCCGCCTTTGACTACACCCGCACGATTATTCCTTATCTAGAAACCTCTTCCCCACACTCTCATGCACACTCCTACCTTTTTGCAAAAAATTAAACTCAGGCACGTCTTTTTAAAAAGCTGGTTGCTGAACTTGACTTTGTTGATTAGCCTAATAGCCTCACATACATCGATGGCTCAGGGCTTCAATTATGATGATATTACTATTACTGCTTCACCTCTTGGTGCTTCCAGTAGCACAACAACTTACAATGGGAAGTATTCTCCTAGCGACCCAAGTGCTACTGCGGACTTTCAGTCAGCAGACTTAGGTAATGGTACTAAGTTCGACCAAGCAGTTGGTTCACTCAGGATATCTTTTGCTTCAACAAACCTTAATACAGGTTCTAGCAATCCTTTTGTCTCCTCTAGCTTATTATATAGAGTATATGCTTTTGGAGATACAAATAAGCCTATTTATTCTGTAATCGCACTCAAATCTACTTCCTCCCCTAACTCAGGACCTGCGGTAGCCTTTGTTAATAGTACTTTAAATATTGATTTATTGAATCAAAATACTGTGCTAGGTGGAGGTACTTACGTGGTTGAAATCAAGTTTCAAAGTGTGTATTCAGCCCCAACACGTAATAATCCCAATGGTACGCTAACTATTTCTGATGATTCAGGTGATAGTGATGGAAATGGCTACCGAGCTATATTTAATGTGATTGCACCACCTATCACTCCTCCTAATGGCACAACTACTTGGGTTAGCCAATCAAGCACTGATTGGACTATTGCTACCAATTGGAGCAATGGTGTACCTACTCGGTTCTCGGACGCCATTATCCCTGACAAAGCACCAAATACTGGCTTCACCGTTACTCCATTACTTAATAACCCAGTTGTTCCGTACGAGGTTAGAACTTTAACTTTAAACGGTGTTAGTAACGCAACTAGGGCTTTACTACGTCTCGGCGAATCAACTAGCGGTGGTACTCCTATCGGAGCCACTTTAAAAGTTTACGGCGATTTAAATACTTATGCTGGTGGTATTCTAGCAGGTGTTAGTGGCACAGACAAAACAGCAAATCCAACTACAAATTCTACTGTTGTATTAGCTCGTAATGATGGTTTATCTCAAGCTGTGCGAGGTGTACTGGACATTGTAGACCTTCGCATTGAAGGAAGTGGCGTCAAGGCTGTTATTGATGAGATAGATGTAAGAAATACCTTACAATTCATGCCAGACGTAACTGGAACAGGAGCTATACTTAGGACGGCATACGATGATGCTAGCTTTACTATAAACACTAGTAAGACCAAGAAGGTCAATTTAACGAGCACAGGCACGTTATCCGGTGAAACAGCTACTTCTTACATTCAAGGAGTTACTATATCCGACCATCCGCTTACAGCTGGTGTACAACAGACATTCGGTGGTATCGGCTTAGATATCACGCCTAGCCGAGACATACTTTCCAATGTAGTTATTACCCGGACAGTAAGTGACCCTTTAACCCCACCCTCATTTCCTAGTAAACCGCTTCCCGTAAAAAGACAATATGGAGTAACTGGTGATGTGAATAACAATACTACTTCAACAGTCGTCTTTCATTATCTGAACTCGCCAGACGAATTGAATGGTAATCCGGAACAGAACCTTACCATTTTTAAAACCAGTAATAATGGTCCACCCTACACCCTCGTGGGACGTACTGGTATCGTGGATTTGACTAATCATACTGTAACCCAAGAAGCGTATAGCAGCTCTCTAAATACGCTCACACTTGGCGATGAATTTAACCCCCTGCCCGTCGTTCTCTCTGCCTTTAATGCCACTCGCAGTGGCCTAAATACGCAAGTAACTTGGTCTACTGCTAGTGAGAAAAACAGCTCAGGTTTCGAAGTACAAGTTTCAACTGACGGCACGTACTTCCGCAAACTGGCCTTTGTGAACAGCCAGGATGGCAATAGCAGTAAGTCACAAAATTATACTTATCTCGATACTGAAGCTAACAAGTCTGGCGTGCGCTACTACCGTTTGCGGCAGGTAGATGTTGACGGTTCGGAAGACTTCTCGCCGGTACGAGCGGTGAGCTTCACTAATGCTGAAGGCTTGGCTACTACCCTCTCGGCCTATCCTAACCCTTATACTACTAGCGATGCTTTGAAGCTGTCGGTGCAAACTACTTCAGTTGGCGTTGCCAGCTTGCGAGTAAGTGACCTGATGGGCCGCGAAGTAGCTAACCAAACTTTTACTACCGTGAATGGCGTAACCGAAGTGGCTCTTGATAAAGCTACTAGCTTAAATGCTGGTACCTATCTCGCACGTGTAACCTTGTCCTCGGGTGAAGTAAAAACGGTTCGCATCCAGAAGCGTTAAGCTTTTTTAGACACGCACAAAAAAGGCGACCTCCTACCAAGGAGGTCGCCTTTTTTATGTCGGGTAGTTTCCTACCCCCTCGGCATAGATGTACCCGGCTTACCCGACTTGACCTCTGGCCGGAATATAGGGTCTACGGCATCCATATCGAGGAAGTGTGAGAACGTATCGCCACGCAGCCCAAGCCGGATAGTTTCGAGGCTCACAATCTCGTTGGGCGCAATGTTCCCCAAGTTTACATTGGCTCCGAGCAGCTTGATAAACCAGACCTGCTGCGCTTTCTGCGGCGCCTCCCAAATAATGCGCTCAGAGGGAATCTTCGTCAGAATCTCTTCTACCAGCCCGGAGCGCACCTCACCAGTGCTACGAAAGAGGCCCACATTGCCACCCTCGCGGGCTTCCCCGATAACCTTTATAGCGCCGGCTTCTAGCTCGGCAGTCATCTGCGAAATCCACTTGTAGGGCGGGATAATCTTCTCCGCATCCTTCGAGCCAACTTCACTCAGCACTTTCACCGACTTGCTAAGTTCCCGGATGAACTCGCACTTGCGGTCGTGGGGTAAGTCGAGGCTACCATCCGAAACCTCGGCGTATTCTAGCCCAAACGTGTCGAGCAAGCGGCGATAGTCATCAAATTGATTACGAATAATAAACGCCTCGAATAAGGTGCCGCCCAAGTATACTGACAAGCCGGCAGCCCGGTAGGCATCTATTTTACGCTGCAAGTTGGGCACAACGTACGAGGTAGCCCAACCCAGCTTTACAATGTCGGTGTAGGGCGCTGCGACTTCCACGAAATCTTCTACCTCCCGGATGCTCAGGCCCTTATCCATCATCATGGTAAAGCCTTGCTCACGGGGTTTTTGGGTGCGCTCTGGTAATTGCGAAAGAGAGTAGTTCATGCAGGGTAGGGTAAGCTTTAGCTTGCCATTGGCGGCGCATAGGCTAGGCGCCAAGAGCTAGTTGAACAATCTGAATAAAAAAACTGCCTGCCCAAAATAGGGCAGGCAGGTGCAAAAGTAAAAGCCATACAGGTTAGTAGCCGCCAATGGCGAGCTAAAGCCACACCTACTTGCGAAACTGGTCGATGAGCCGACGTAATGCCGGCTGCTTTTCCAGCTCCGGAAAATAATCGAACAACAGCGTGTGCTGCTCATAATTGAGCGTAAGCGACGTCTCTAGCTCCTGATAAGCTTCGCGCAAGCGGCCAGCTGCCAGCAGGTAGGCACACAGCATATAATGAAAATGTGCCTCATGTGGGTGCAGTTCCACCGCGCGGCTGAGCAGGTCAATGGCCTCTTCATAGTGGCCTTGCTCGTACAAGATGGCACTCCAGCTTACCCAGCCGGTTGCGTCCTCAGGCGCTACCTCAGTGGCTTTCTCATAAGCTTCCAGCGCACTCACAATGTTACCAACCTGATTCTCGGCCGCGCCAAGTGCCGACCAATACTCTCCACTTTCGCCATACAATTCCACCGCTTTGCGGAAGAAGTGCAGCGCCTCAAATGGCCGCTCCTGCTCTTGTAGCAACACGCCCTGGCCAAACCAGGCTTCATCCATGTTTGGATTGATTTCCAGCGCCTTGCGGTAATACTGCCGGGCGTGCTCCCAATCGCGCAACTTCTCGTAGCACTCCCCAATGTTGCACTGGGCCTCGTCTGTCGGCTCACCGGGGGGGTAGCTCAGCTCAAATTCGGTAATGGCGCGCTGGTACTGCTGCTGACACACATAGGTGTCGGCCAGCCAGTGGTGGGCATCATAAAAGTCGGCCTCAATGACAATGGCATAGTCAAAGGCCGCAGCCGCCTCGTCATACTTTTCGAGCCGATAATAGTATTGACCAAGGTTATACCACGCCACCGCCGAGTACGGGTCGTCATCCGTAAATCGTTGAAAATACTCCTCGTGCTCGGGCAAGCGGTTGCTGGTCTCCAAGCAGTTGAGCAATTCCTGAACCGTCGTTTCGTTGTCGGGCTGTAGGCGTAGGCTGTGCTTGTAGTGGCGAGCCGCGCTCTTATACTTCTGCCAGCTCTGGTAAGCTAAGCCCAGGTTGAAGTGGATGTCTTCGCGGTCGGGATTTTGCTGCAGCGCAGTTTGGAAATACTGTACAGCTTCCTCAAAATCGCCCCGCTGAGTAGAAATAATACCCCGCGTAACCGCCACATCAGCATTGTCGGGGTCAAGGCTGGCTACGTTCGAAATCTGGCGCTCGGCCTCGGTATAGTCGCCCCGCATAGCCGAAATCTGCGCGCGGTCGATGAGCAGCTCGGTAGAAAAAGGATATTGGCTTAGCGCCGCATCGCAGGCTTGCTGCGCTTTGTCGAAGGCAGCAGTAGTTACATAGTAATCAATAATAATTTCAAACTCTTCCAAGTCAAAAAAAGTGGCCTCATTTTGAGCTACCATCCGCTCATAACGGCGTACCGCGTTTTGGGCCGCTCTGGGGTCATCAAATGATTCGTTCATGCGCATAAAGTCACGAAGTAGTATGAATTCGTTAGCTAAGTCGAATTCGTTCAGCTATCCTGGTAATGCCAGGCAATAAATAGGCCGAATCAAGCAGGAAAATTACACGATGGTCGCGTAATCAGGAAAGGGCGTTGCCTGCGTGATTTGCTAAGATACAACCGTCTGCGAGCCAGTCCGGTTCGTTTCAAGGCCACGAGCGGCCCAAGCAATAGTGTCGGCAAGAGGCTTAAAGCCTAAGCCAGTGGCCTTCTGAACCTTGTGCGCATTGTAGTACACTGCCCGGCGGCCGGCCCGTGCTGTGTCGCGGGTAATGAGGGGGCGAGCACCAGTGAGCAGGGAGCGGGCATGCTCAAAGCGCCAGATGATTTCGGCGGCCCAGTCGGGCACTGCCACGGCGGGTGGGCGCCGCCCAAAAACGCCCGCCGTGGCCCGCAAAAAATCGCCGAGTGAGCAAGCACCTCCGCTTAGTATGTAGCGCTCGGGGGGGGTAGGCGGCAATTCTAGCACTAGCCGCAGCAGCTGCGCCACTACATCGCGCACATCCACAAAATTGAGCAGGCCTCGGGTGTAGAAATAATGCTCATCATAAGCATAGCGCAGCAGCCGCGTGCTGCTACGGTGCCAATCACCGGGCCCTACCACTACCGATGGATTGACAATGACTGCCGATAAGCCCTCGGCTGCGCCGCGCCAGACCTCCAGCTCGCCCAGGTACTTGCTGGTAGCATACGCCGGATGGCTAGCTCCCAGGTCCCAGGTTGCCGTCTCGGTCACGAACTGGGGGGTAGGGGAGGAGCCAGCATCACCCGAAGCAGCGGCTGGCCGGCCCAGTGCTGCTACCGACGACACATGCCCGAGCCGAATGCCTGGGCAGGCCAAACAAGCATCGACCACAGCGGCGGTACCCTCCACGTTCACTTGCAGCAGCGCATCTTCGTCTTGGGGAGCGTAGGAAACCAGCCCGGCACAATGAAAAACGTGCGTCACCTCCGGCGATATAGCCGACGCCAGCACACTGGTATCCAGCAAGTCGCCAGCCACCCACTCTACCCCTGGTGCGGCCTCGGTGGGCACGGCGCCCCGGTGCAAGGCACGCACCGGCAGTCCTCGCGCTCGCAGCTCGTGCAGCAGAAAAGAGCCAATGAGACCGGTGCCACCGGTAACAAAAATCATAAGTTAAAAATGAAAGTTGCCCAAGAGCAAAGCGTTTCCCAGCCAGAGGTAAGCTAAAGTGTATTATTGAGAAGGGGTAGGGCCAGCAGCTTGCGGAAGTATGGCGAGGCCACTGTTTTGGTAGCTAGTGCGGCTGTGTGGCGCAAATGGTGCGTGTCAGTACCAACAAAGTCAACTAAGCCATTGTCAATCATCTGCTCTGCCACATGGCGGGCCCCCGGCGAATAATAGCCCGCCAACGAATTAAGATTGAGCTGCAGCAATACTCCGTACTCTCGCTTGAGCTTCTTAATTTCCGAGAAGCGACCATACAGGTACGTATAGCGTTCTGGGTGCGCAAGTACGGGCTGGTAGCCCGCTGCTTTTAGCTCGAATATAGTGCGTTGGAGGTTGAACGGCTCGTTCATGTACGACGTCTCAATCAGCAGATACCGCTGCTCGCCTCCAAAGCTCAGCAGCTCGGTGCTATCGGCCAGCTTCTGGCCCAGCCACTCATCAAGGTAATATTCGGCGGCACATTCCAGCGTCACATCGCCAAGGCCAGCCAGCGCCGCGGCATCTTGCAGCTCGGCTAGCGCAGCCCGAATACCAGCGGGCGTATTCTTGTAAAAATCGCCCATGATATGGGGCGTCATGATGAGCTTATGAAAACCCAACTCGCGTAGTTCGCGCAGCAGTTCCAAGCTATGCTCAATGGTGGCAGCCCCATCATCGAGGCCTGGCAATAAGTGCGAGTGCATATCGGCCCCCAGGCTGGCTAAAGGCTGCGCCAGTTTAGGGTTACCAGCTACGGTAGCGGCGCTGCGACCAAACAGGCGCTGCCAAAGACTGCTCATGCTGGGCAATTAGCTGAAAAAACTTTTTACCTTCTGAGCCAGCGTTTTTGGCAACGTAGGCTCTTCGTAGTAGCCCATACCATACCCGCCGCCATACCCATAACCGTAGCCATAGCCATAGCCGTACCCATAGCCATAAGAGCCCTGGGCCTTCGCATCATTGAGCACCGTGCACATCTTGGTAAACTGGTTATTGCTCATCAAGCGATTTAGATTCTTGAGGAAAGCCTTGCGCGAGTAGTTCGCCCGTACAATGTATATCGGAACGTCAGCCTTGCGCATGATGAGAATGCCATCCGTAACCAAGCCTACTGGTGGAGTATCAATCAGAATAACATCGTAGCTGCGGTGAAGCTCGGCCAGCATCTGGTCAAAGCGAGCGTTCAGGATGAGTTCTGACGGGTTAGGGGGGGTAGGGCCCGCCGAAATAAAATCCAGCGACTCAATAGTAGTGTGCTGAATGCATTCGGCCACGCTGTGTCGGTCAATGAGAATGGTGCTGATACCACGCACGTTTTCTGCATCAAAAGCCAGGTTAACCTTAGGCTTACGCATGTCTAAGTCCAGAATGACAACGCGCTGCCCCGATAAGGCGATGATGCCTCCTAAGTTCACAGCTACAAACGTCTTGCCCTCGCCTGATATCGTCGAGGTGATTGAAATTACTCGCTTTTTACTAGCCGGACTAATAAAGTCCAGGTTGGTTCTGATAGACCGGATTGCCTCCGAAACGGATGATTTCGGGTTCTTATCCACAATAAGACGCGAGACCTCCAGCTTCTCTTTCTCATAAGTTGGAATAACGCCCAGCACCGATGCCTTAGCGCCACGCTCCAGCTCGCTTACCCCCGTCACCGTGTTGTGCATGAGGTAGCGTATCGCAATTAGCCCGAGGCCCAATACTAGTCCGCCTGCCAGCCCAATCGCATATACCAGCAGCCGCACGGGCGAAATCGGCGCACTAGGAGGTGAAGCCGGCGAAAGAATTTGGAAATCGGCCGTAGTACCCGACTTAGCAATGTTGAAGTCTAGCTTCTTGTTAATTAATGACTGATAAGCATTTGCATATAAATCAAGCGGCCGTCTGAGGCGGTCTAGCTCAGTAGCTCTTTCCGGCATCGCCATGAGCCGGTCGTTCAGCTCAGCATCGCGCTGATTAAGGCGGTTTAGCTGACCTTGCAGCAGTTGCTGGTCTTGGCGCAACTGGCGGCGCAAAGCATCACGCGTTTCCCGGATGTTGGCCTGTTTCAACTGAACAGCCACTGTTTTATCGGTCTGCGACTTAAGTGTAAGCCGCAAGGCTCGCTGCTGGTAGTCTAGGTCGTTTAACATGCCGACCAGCACTGCATCCTCAATACTTACTAAGCCAGGTAGGTTGTCCGCTACAGTTTCGTCATCGTTGCGCGTGAGCTGCTCCTGGTTCATCATGGTGCTCACATCAGCTAGCAGCCGCAGCTTTTGCTCTAGTTTGAGTCGCTCTTCTTGCTGCGCTTCCAGCCGATTTTTTATCTCTCCTACCTCCGATTTAACATCGTACGTCTTGTAGCGGCGCACAAATTCCATCTGGTTGTCTTCCGCTATGTTCAGATTCTTATTATTCTCGGCGATTATTTTGTTGATATAGCTAACCGTTGAGTCATTGCTTTGCTTTTTTCGGGCTAGCTTTTCCTGCAAGTAAACAGTGTCAATATTATTGACAATGTGCGCCGCCTTTACCGGGTTGTTATCCGTAAAGGAAATCTGAATGGTATTAGCACTCGGGTTGATAACGGCAACTTCGAGGTTCTTATCTAAATACGCATTCAGCGCGCCGTCGCTCATGAGCACGAAATGGTACTGCGGCTCGTTGCCAGTAGGTAGCGGCGAGCCGGGTACGGGTTGCAACAGTAGCTTCAAGCCGGGCAGCTGAGCCCATTGCCCCACGGTATAAGTGCCCGTAAGTACCTGATTAGGAAGCTTAATGTTCAGCTTATACTGTTCCGGTGAAGGGAAGCTTACCTGTATCTTGCAGCCGTAAAATGCAGGGTCACTTACTTTATACTTAATCTTAAAAGGCGCTGTGTTATAAAGTTCATTCTCCAGCACAGTGCCTTGTACGTAGTAGTTGACATCGAGTGCCAAGCGCTCTTTTAAGTGCTGGTAGGTGAGCCCTGATTTGATTAGCTCAATCTCACCAGCTAGCTGCGTGCCACCGCCATGCGCGTCATCACCTTTTAAACCACTTAGGCCTAGGTTCGCGGCCTCGGAGCGCTCATCAAGCTTAAGCAGCGAAGCTGATTTATAAATTGGTTTGGTGTAGCGGAGAAACAGCCAAGAGCCTGTAAACCCTAAGGCCAGTAGCAAGAAAACCCATATCAAGCTGCGGCGGGCTACCAGCACAAGCGTGCTCAGGTCGAGCCCGGCGGAGTCGTCCTGGTCGTCTGCAAGCGCTGGGCCTGCTGTGGGGGGTAGCTGGCCAGTAGTTTCGCCAGTAGCTCTGCGGATTAGCTCCTCCAGTTCCGCGTTCTCGCTTAATGCCATAGAGTTATAATTACGTTAAATCACGTATCCAGTCGAAAAAATGTTTGCCTAATTATTAAGGTTGCGAGATATAATGATAATAGAGAATATAGTAGACAATGTTCCGAGTACTACCCCCGCTGCGCTAAGTACTGGTCCGGCATCAGTCAGACCTTCCAGGAAACGACGGCGCACGGGTTCTATGTATACAATGTCGTTCGGCTCCATCTGTAAATTAGCGCGCCGCATACCCGAGATGGTGCTTAAGTCAATCTGCTCAATTTGGGGATTTTTTAAATCACCTCGAATTATTCGGATATTAGATACCTTACCTCCATATCGGTAAACACTGGCTCCACCACTACCACCGCCGTCGACGCCCCCGGCCAGGGCCAGTACTTCTATTAAGTTCATGTTGTCGTTGGCAAGCGGTAGAACCAGCCCGCCCGATGCCCCAAGTACAATCACCCGGTTATTAGTAACACGGGTTTGCACAAACGGGTCGCGGTAATACGTACTATAGCGTACCTGTAGCGTACTATCAGCT
>CALMOO010000392.1 GCA_937871705.1 uncultured Hymenobacter sp. | reverse complement strand
CTATCAGTTTTTGCAAGATGCGCAGGGTCAGCCTACTACGTTTGTTCTCGGCCGGCAGCCGTATGCCGAAGCCAGCGTGGGGGTAGCAAATATTTTTAAATTATTCAGGCTCGACATCGTGAAGCGCCTCACGTACCTGGATAATCCGCACGTGGCGGAATGGGGACTACGGGGTCGCTTTAAGATAGATTTTTAACCGCTGTCCCCTATCCGACCTGTATGCAATTCGACGCTATTCGCACCCTTCTCCAAACCGGCATTTACAAGGTTATCAATCCCTTCGTCCGGCTCTTAATTAAAATCGGCTTCACCCCTAACAGCGTGACGCTCACGGGGCTGCTGCTAAATGTGGGGGTAGCCGTGCTGTTCATCGCGGGCGGCGAAGAAGGCAATCGCGGCGACCTGCGCTATGTGGGTTGGGGCGGCGCCCTCATCCTGTTTGCGGGGCTCTTTGATATGCTCGACGGGCAGGTGGCCCGGCTAGGCAACATGAAAAGCGAGTACGGCGCTTTATTCGACTCAGTACTAGACCGCTACAGCGAGCTATTTACGTTTTTGGGCATCTGCTACTACTTGGTGGCGCACCATTACTTTCTGAGCTCGCTGTTCGCATTCATTGCCCTCATCGGCTCGATGATGGTGAGCTACACGCGGGCGCGGGCCGAGGGGCTGGGCATCGAGTGCAAGGGCGGGCTGATGCAGCGTCCCGAGCGAGTAGTACTACTGGGCGTGAGCGCGTTGGCTTGCGGCATTAGCTCGGCTTTTTTGGGCGGCGACTACAAGCTGTTCGTGCCGGGCCTGCCCTTCCACGTGTTCGAAACCATGTCGATTTTCACCTTCCCAATCACCATATTGGCGGTGCTGTCGAACATAACCGCCGTTTCGCGGCTACTGCAGGCCCGCAAGGCGCTGGAGTTGAAGGCCCAGGTGGCCGCGCAGCCCGTGGTGCCCGGCAAGAAGTTGGCCGCTACCGTGGCGCTAGTGGCCGCGCTGCTTTTCAACGGCCTACCCCTGGCGTGGGCCGCGCCACAGCCTGGCCCCGCCTTTCCGGTGCCGACCGGTATTCCGAACCAGCTATTTTACTTTCAGCGCGACCCGAACTCGAATACTGTCATCTACCAGCTTAACGTGAAC
>CALMOO010000391.1 GCA_937871705.1 uncultured Hymenobacter sp. | reverse complement strand
ATTTCCCCCACCTCTACCCCCCGCTCTCGCAGCGACTCGCGTAGTTGCGCGACATCGGCCACGACCAGGTGCAAGCCCTTCAAAGTGCCCGGTGCCATGTCGGTGAGGCCCGTGCCGATGACGATGGAGCAAGCCGAGCCGGGCGGCGTAAGCTGCACTACGCGCATCGTGGGGCTGGGCCGCACATCGTGGTCGAGGCGAAAGCCGACCTGGTTTACATAAAAAGCTTTCGCCTGGTCTACGTCTGTTACGGGCACCGGCACTAGCTCTAGCTTCATTTCCATAAGGGCAAGCTACGCTAAAGCTCCGGCTTGCTCAATTTGTCGACCACCACTTCTCAAACTCTTCCTCGGTCAGGACAAGGGGTTTTACCCCTGGCTGCGCGTATTCCAACTCTATTGCTACCTGCCCATTATCGCGCCGGGTGCAGCGCACTAGGTAGCGCCGGCCGGTGCGGTAGCCAGCGAGGCCATCAGGAGCATCGCCGCCGAAGATGCGGTACTTGGTTTGCATTTTCATGGGTGGGAAAGAGAAGGTGTGGTATACTCTAGAAAATCGCCAGTTCTTGGAGGAGGCAAACTGAGCGTGAGTGCGCAGGTTATCTGGCTGCCAAGGGTACTAGTCTAGGCACCTCGGCTCTTAGTCGGGGTTTTAGCCGCTTATGCCCGTAAGCTTGCGTAGCTGACCAGCTGTGGCCGAGGGTTTGCATAGGCTGGGGTAGGCAGCATTCGCTGCTCTCACCCCAGCTAATATACTCATGAAAACCTTCCTGTTTGCCACGCTTGCTGCTACGTTACTCACCGCTGCTAGTGCGTTTGCGGCTCCTACTGCCAGCCAATACGGCCCCGGCTACCCCCCTACCGAACGCGGGCGCGAGTTCAACAACGGCTACGACCGCGATTACCGACCAGACTTCCGGGACCGGCGGGACAATGACCGTCGCTACGACCGCGAGCAACGCTACGGCTACCGCCCCGGCCCGAGCTATGGCTACGAGCGTGAGCAGCCCGTGCTGTTGCCGCCACAGCCGCGCCGCCCCGTGGCCGTATCTATCCAGGTGCAGCTTTAGTAAGATATTGTTTATAAGCGTTTTATATTGACTTCGGCCAAGGTGCGGAGCCTACATGCAGAAAGCCTCGCTGGCAGCGGCGAGGCTTTCTGTGTTTTGGCAGGGGTAGCAATACCTAGTTGGTCGGGCCCGTATCGGTGCGAGCCTCCAGGGTGCTCTGGATGCTGGTAGTAATGGCGGAGAGCAAGTCCAGGCTCGTAGCACCTTCTAATGGCATCGACGCTGGTGCGGTAAGTGCCCCAGTTAGTGCTCAAGGATATTGTTGGGCGTGTTGATGGCGAGCGGCACGGTAACCTTGCTGCTCGCCACGGTGGTGTAGTAGCCGTTAGAGCCGGTGCCGCCTTTGCCACAAGAGCCACAGATGATGTAAAGCTCATCGCCGGCGTTCACGAGCGTGCGGCCGTAGTTCTCAAGGCCGGCCCAGGTCTGCTGCCCAGCCAGGCGCTGCTAAGGTGCCAGCTTACCCAGTTAGGCTTGCCTTGGACATGGTATACTGTGCCTTCGCCAGCAGGTAGTTGGTGAGGTAGGCCGTGCTGGCCACGGCGCCATTGGGGTTGCCCAGGGCCAGGTTGTTGTCGCGAGTAGCCGCAGTGGCATCCGCCGAAGCAGTGGCGGCCGGGCTAGGTGCGGGCGCAATAGAATTCGTTTTTGCTCAGGAAGCGGCCAGTAGAGCGAGCAGCGCCAGCGAGCCGAGCCGAATAGAAAATTGCTTCATTAGAAAAGGAGAGAATAAATAAATGGTGGTTAAATAGGACGGTGCAAAGGTGAGGGCTTATTACCCGGGGGCAGGTTACGTCCACATTACCTATGGCACAAGCCTGCATTATGCCAAGCCAAGCCTGGGATGACCCAGCCACGAAAAAGCCCCACCCGGTGGGGTAGGGCCCGCTGCTGCGAAGCACTGATTAAGGGAAAACATACTGGCAAACAGCAGTTTTGGCTACAGAAGCACGGCCAGTGCCGGCCAGGTTTACTCCCCAACGAGTAAGAATTGCTAAAACTAATTGGCAAGCTCAGCATGCCGTTTTTCTTGAATAGTGCTAGTTCAGGAACACAAGCTACCGCACCCCAGCCTTGGCAGTAGCGCCTTTCTTATCCAAAACCACTCGCACCTTCCGAGATAGCAACTCATTCGCCGCAATTAGGAGGGGAAGCGTAGTGACCAGTGGCTGCTCAATAGCGACATTTGCGCAGCCATTGATGCATCGGAAAGCCACCAACTGGCGAAATGGGGTGCGTTTGCTTCTGCCAGAGGCAGTGCTACGGAGCTTTCCTTGCCTCGTAGCCCAGCCAGTAAGTCTTTGCAGGGGCTGCTACCAGCTCAGAACAGAACTGCGCCGCTACGCCAATCATGTGCTGACTAACCACCAATGGGTTAGCGCCGAAGTCGTGGTAGCTGGAATCTTACTTGTAACTGGCTCCGTATAGTTAAACCGCAACAATTAGACGTTTTCCCGTGATGCCCCGCCGCCGAGTCAACTCCAATCTCATTTACGTTATCATGGTCTTTACCCTGGCGGTAATTGGCTTTTGGATTTATAAAGTTCTTTTTTGGCTGCTAGGCTTGCTCTGGGATAAGCTATAAGCTAGGCCACCACTCAACGGCGCGGCGCGTAAAGCTGGAAGTCGCTCACTCAGAAATAGGTAGCACAGTGTTGGGCGGGTATACCACAAAAGTGCCGCGCTCGCTGGTAGCAGCCGTATAGCCATTGCGAATGCGGTAGTTGAGGTGCACCAGCCAGCCAATGCGGGCGGTGTCGCTACTAGGAGGGCGCTGGCTGGCGGGCCCGGCTGCGTTATCAGGCGCCAGGCGCATCAAAGCGGCCCGCTCGGCATGGGCTATCGAGTCTTGGCGGGTGTAGGGCTGCATACGAAAGCTGACGACTTCGTAGCTACCGGGGTCGTGGGAGGTAGCCCGCACGTAGCGGCTTACGGCGGCTTCGGCCTGCTCGCGCGCCGACGGCGAACACCCTGCCAGCAGCCCCGCCGCCAAAAGTAGATACTTGGCTTTCATGGTGCCAAGCTACGAAAAGGCTAGCAGAAGCCCGCCCTACCCCCCGCTTGCTCCCCAACCCGGCGCAAGGCGCCAAAATGGCTGCTCGGCCGTGCGCCTCCCGAGCGCCTTGGTGGTCTGAAGCTTGGTCATGTTTAAGCAGCTAAAACAGCCCGTGCAACGCGCCTGAAGGCATTTTTAGAATTTTACCTGCGCATAACATCGGGCGTGGAGCCGCGTAATGCGGGTAAGGTATTCTACCAAATACAGGTAATAATCTGCTCGCTATGGCCCACCAACTCCGCGGCAACGACCTCCGCAAAATCGGCTACCCCGAAGGCCCCGCCATTGGCCGGGCGCTCGACGTGCTGGCGCATAAAGAATTTAAAAAGCTGGACAAAGGCAGTGCGCTGGCCTTGCTCAAGCAAATCAAAGACGACCCGTTCAAGTACGTGCGCGATGAAAACTGGCGCCCGCTGGCGGAGTTGCTGGTGCCGCAGCCCACGCGCGATGTGGCCCTGAACCCGGCCATTAAGGACTACCGCCGCTACGGCAACGACTTCATCGAAGACGGCGCTCGCAAGCAGATGGATGTGGCCATGCAGCTGCCCATCACCCTCGATGGTGCCCTCATGCCCGATGCTCACCAAGGCTACGGCCTACCCATAGGGGGCGTGCTAGCCGTCGATAATGCCGTGATTCCCTACGGGGTAGGCATGGACATTGGCTGCCGCATGGCCTTGTCGGTGTTCGAGCTGCCGGCCACGTACCTCGACCAGCGCCGCCAGGAGTTGCGCAAGGTGCTACAGCACCACACGCGGTTCGGCAATAAGGAGGTGTTCAAGAATGTAAATGCCGACCACGAAATCTTTGAGCGGCCCGAGTTCCGGGAGATAGCAGTGGCGCGCCAGAAGCTGGATTCGGCGGTGGCGCAGTTGGGTTCGTCGGGCTCGGGCAACCACTTCGTAGAGTTCGGCATAGTCGACCTGACCGACCCAGCCAACGACCTGAATCTGCCCGTGGGTCAGTACTTGGGCGTGCTCTCGCACAGCGGCTCGCGCGGGCTGGGCGCAGCCATTGCGCAGCACTACACCAAAGTGGCGATGGACAAATGCCCGCTGCCGCCGCAGGCGCGCCAGCTGGCCTGGCTTTCGCTCGACTCGCAGGAGGGCCAGGAGTACTGGGCCGCCATGAACCTGGCCGGCGACTACGCCGCGGCCTGCCACCACGACATTCACAAGCGTATCAGCAAAGCATTGGGCGAAAAGCCATTGGCGCAGGTCGAGAACCACCACAACTTTGCCTGGAAAGAAGTGCTCGCCGATGGGCGCACGGCCATCGTGCACCGCAAAGGGGCTACTCCTGCGGGGCAAGGCGTGCTCGGCATCATTCCGGGCTCTATGACGGCGCCGGGCTTTATTGTGCGGGGTAGGGGCGAGCGTGAGTCGCTCAACTCAGCTTCGCACGGGGCCGGGCGGCGCTTCTCGCGCTCGCAGGCCAAGGCTCAGATTACCGAAGGCCAGCTGCGCTACCAGCTCCGCGAGCACGATGTAGACCTGCTGGGCGGCGGCCTCGACGAAGCCCCCGATGCCTATAAAGATATTCGCCAGGTAATGGCGCACCAGCGCGAGCTGGTGGATGTGCTCGGCTCCTTTACGCCCAAAATCGTGCGCATGGATGGGGCTTGAAGTAGAAATCAAATAGGTACATAAACTAAAGGGAACGTCATGCTGACGAGGGAAGCATCTCTACCGCATAACTAATCTTGACGATTGAGTTTACTGCTGCGGTAGAGATGCTTCCTTGCGTCAGCATGACGTTCCTTTTATTGCCAGCCGACAGTATCTGCCTTACTGGTTACAAGCCAAGCCGACTACAGCGTTACGTTGCCCGTGAGGCGAATGTCGCGTGAGGAGCTGCCCACGAGCACACCGAACTTGCCAGGCTCCAGCACCCACTGCTTTTTGGCTTCGCTGTAATACTTGAAAGCTTCGGCGGGAAGCGCCAACGTTACGGTTTTAGACTCGCCAGGCTTCAGAAATACTTTTTCAAAGCCTTTCAACTCTTTTTCGGGGCGCTTCACGGCGGCTTGGCCAGGCTTCACATACAGCTGCACCACTTCGGCGCCAGCCACTTTGCCGGTGTTCGTGACGGTGAGCTTAACGGTAGCGCTTTGCGCGCCGGGCGTCACGGTCAGCTTGTCGTACTTGAAGGTGGTGTAGCTCAGGCCGTGGCCAAAGGGAAATTGCGGGGCCACCTTGTAGGTGTCGTAGTAGCGGTAGCCCACGAAGATGTCGTCCTTGTACACTTCTTTCAGCGGGTTGCCGGGGCTGCTAGGGTACTCGCCCAGCACGGCGGTTGGGTTGTCTTCAAGCTTCACGGGAAACGTCACCGGCAATTTGCCCGAAGGATTTACGTCACCAAACAAGATATGCGCCAGCGCGTTGCCACCTTCCATGCCGGGGTACCACGCTTCGATGATGCCCTTGGCCTGGCCGGCCCAAGCCGATACGTCGATGGGCCCGCCGCCCAGCAACACCACTACGGTGTTGGGGTTGGCAGCCAGCACGGCTTTCACCAGCTCGTCTTGGCCGAAGGGCATCTTCATATCAGGCTTATCGACGCCCTCGGCGTCGTAGGCGTTATCGCTCCACTTGCTGTAGTCGTAGCCGTGGATGGAGCCGCCCACGATAACGGCCACATCGGCGGCTTTAGCCGCCGCTACTGCCTCCGCAATCAGCTGCGGGTCGGCAGCTTGGCCGCGGGCAATCTTGTAGCCCGGCGTGAACGTGATGTTGGCCTGGCTGCCCAGCTCGTTCTTAATACCTTGCAAGGCCGTGATTTCGTACTTAGCCTTTATCTGGCCGCTGCCGCCGCCCATAGCATTTGCGCGCTCGGCGTTGGCACCAATGACGGCCACCGACTTCACCGTTTTTTTGAGGGGTAGGATGCTGCCTTCGTTCTTAAGCAGCACAATGCCTTCTTCCGCTACTTTCAGGGCCGTTGCCTGGTGCTCCTTGGTGTTGTAGGCGCCTGGCTGACGCTTGGTGCCGCCTAGCATGTGCGTGGCGTACATCACCCGCAAAATGCGCCGCACTTTATCATCCACTAGCGGCACCAGGCTGGGGTCTTTCTTGAGCGCTTCCAGCGTAGGATTGGCCAGGTAGAACTTGTCGTAAAGGCTTTTGCTGCTGCCATTTACCAAGTCAGGCTGGCCCGTGACGCCCGAGGCGGTAGCACTTTGGTCTACGTTGTTGCTCATGAGCATCAGGTCGGTGCCCATTTCCAGGTCGGTGCCGTTGCGCAGGGCTTCCATGGTGTTGTGCACCGAGCCCCAGTCGCTCATCACCAGGCCTTTAAACCCCCACTCGTCTTTCAGAATGGTTTTCATCAAGTAAGGGTTTTCAGTAGCATACGTGCCCCGAAACTTGTTGTACGAGCCCATCAGCGAGTACACGCCGCCCTGCTGCACAGCGGCTTTGAAGCCCGGCAGGTAGATTTCGCGCAGCGCCCGCTCGCTCATTTCCACGTCCACGTCGTCGCGGTGCGTCTCTTGGTTGTTGGCCGCGTAGTGCTTCACGCAGGCCGACACGCCCTGGTCTTGCACCCCACGAATGTAGTTCGGTACCATCTGCGCAACTAGGTACGGGTCTTCGCTGAGGTACTCAAAGTTGCGCCCGTTCAGCGGGGCCCGAATGATGTTGATGCCGGGCCCCAAGATGATGTCCTTGCCGCGGGCACTGGCTTCGCTGCCCAGCACCGTGCCGAAGGCGTAGCCCAGCGCGGGGTTCCAAGTCGAAGCCAGCGTGTTGTTGGTGGGCATATAGGTGCCGGCGTCGTTGGCGCCCACCGGGGGCTTCCAGTTGCGGCCCTGCTCGGGGCGCACGCTGTGCGGGCCGTCCGAAGTCATTATCTCGGGAATATTCAGGCGCTCGATGCCGCCC
>CALMOO010000390.1 GCA_937871705.1 uncultured Hymenobacter sp. | reverse complement strand
CCGCTGGTGCTGGCGGTGCCGCGCTCTGCCGGCCACTTGGTGCTCGACATGGCCATCTCGCAGTTCTCCTTCGGTAAAATGAGCACTTACGCGACTCACGGCGAGCCCCTACCCCACTCCGGCGGCTACGACCAAGCCGGCCACCTCACCACCGATGCCGCTGCGATTATGGCCACTCAGCGCGCCGTGCCCATCGGCTTCTGGAAGGGCTCGGGCCTCGCGCTGATGCTCGACGTGGTGCTGGCAGCTCTCAGCGGGGGCCGCTCCACGGCCGATATCACCCGCGGCGGGCAGGAGGCGGGCGTTTCGCAGTGCTTCATCGCCATCCGGCAGCCCGATTTGCATGAGGCGGCAATTGAGGAGATTTTGCAGTTCACCAAGAGCAGCCCGCTCGGACCTGATAGCACCGGCGTTTTCTACCCCGGCGAGCAGTCGCTGGCCACGCGCGTCAAGAATTTGGCAGAAGGCATTCCGGTGGATGAAGCTATTTGGCAGCAGGTCCGCCGGTTGTAAAATCACTAAAAGGCACGTTATGCTTCCTGTCGTCAGCATAACGTGCCTTTTTCTACTCCTTATTCTTTCCTATGCCCACTTATCACATCGGCTGCTCGGGTTACCACTACAAGCACTGGCGCGGCATTTTCTACCCTGATAAATTGCCCATGCGGCGCTGGTTTGAGTTCTACAGCCAGCACTTCCACACCCTCGAACTGAACGTGACGTTCTACCGCTTTCCGCAGCTTTCTTTTTTGGAGAACTGGTACGCGCAGGCGCCGGAGAGCTTTCAGTTTGCGGTAAAAGTGCCGCAGCTCATCACGCTCTACAAGCAGTTTCATGGGGTAGGGCAGCTGCTGGGCGATTTCTACGATACCACCGGCCGCGGCCTGCTCGACAAGCTTGGGCCGGTGCTTTTCCAACTGCCGCCGCGCCTGGCTTACGACGCCGACCGCTTCGCTCGCATTCTCGACTGCCTCGACCCGGCCTTTGTGAACGTGCTCGAATTTCGGCACCCCAGCTGGTGGCGCGACGAGGTGTACGAGGCCCTGCGGCAGCGCGGCGTCGCGTTTTCCGGCCAAAGCCACCCCTTACTGCCCGATGCGGTAATTGCCACGGCGCCCAAGCTTTACTACCGCTTTCACGGCGTGCCGCACCTCTACGCCTCGCCCTACCCCCCCGAATTTTTGCAACGCGTGGCCGCCGAGGTGGCCGCCGCGCCGGGCGTGGAGCAGGCGTATTTGTATTTCAATAATGACATCGGCGGCTCGGCGATTGGCAATGCTCAGCAGATGCGTGGGTTGATGAATGAGTAAAATGAAAACCTGTCATGCTTCGCAAGCTCAGCATGACAGGTTTAAAACTGGCGATTAAGCCGCAATTAGTTTACCGCACTGCTACTCCAGCATTGCTGGCTTTAGGCAGCGTAGCCGTAGCCTTCGTTGCGCTCACACGCCAGATTTTATTGCCGGCATCATCCATCACGAGCAGGGCGCCATCGGGCAGCGTTACTACCCCTACCGGGCGGCCGTAGGCCTTGTCAGTGCCATCGCCGGCCAAGAAACCAGTCAGGAAATCTTCGGGCTTGCCAGCGGGCTTGCCATCTTTGAAAGGCACAAAAGCCACTTTGTAGCCCGAATACTGCGAGCGGTTCCAGGAGCCGTGCTCACCCACAAAGGCGCCTTTTTGGTACTTGGCAGGAAAAGCCGTTTTGTCGTAGAACGTGAGGCCTAAGGCCGCCACGTGCGGGCCCATGGGCACGTCGGGTACGATGGCTTTGGCTACGAGGTCGAGGCGGGCGTTTTTGAGGCGCGGGTCTTTGTTTTGGCCGTAGTACGAGTAGGGCCAGCCGTAGAAGCCGCCTTCCTTCACGCTGGTGAGGTAGTCGGGCACCAGCTCATCGCCTAGCTCATCGCGCTCGTTCACGGCGGCCCACAGCGTGGTAGTGCCAGGGTACCAGGCCAGGCCAATGGGATTGCGCAGGCCGCTGGCGAATACTTTTTCGCCGGTACCATCGGGATTGATTTCCAGAATATTAGCCCGGCGCACCTCGTTCTCGGGGCCGTGCTCCTGAGCGTTGCTGCCCGAGCCCACGGTCACGTAAATCTTCTTGCCGTCTTTGCTGGCCAGCAGGTTGCGGGTCCAGTGGTTGTTATAGCCGCCTTCGGGCAGCTCCAGAATTTTCTCGCCCTTAGCCGTGATTTTGGTGGCGCCCGGCTGGTACGGAAATTTCATTAGCCCATTAGTATTGGCCACGTAGAACGAGTTGCCGAGCACCAGCATGCCGAAGGGTTGATTCAGGCCAGTCAGAAACTCCGAGCGCACATCGGGCTTGCCGTCGCCGTTGGTGTCGCGCAGCAGCGTGACGCGGTTGGCGCTGGTGGCTTGCAAAGAGCGTGACTTGTCGAGGTGTAGGAGGGCCGCAATTTCCTTCTTCGTGCCTTTGGGCAGCGTATTGGCTTCGGCCACGAAGATGTCGCCATTGGGTGCCACGTAGGCCCAGCGCGGGCTGTCGAGGCCGCCCGCAAACTCCGTAACTGTGAAGCCGGCTGGCGCCACCGGCGTTTTGCCGGCTGGCCAAGCCACAATATCCACCTTCTTGCTCGCCGACTTCGTGGCGTAGGGCGCCGGCAGGTGCAAGGCCTCTTGCTGGGGGGTAGTAAGGTCTTTGGCGGGCGTCGTGGCCTGGGCCGTTTGCTTTTCTTCCTGGCTGGGGCCACTGCTGCAAGCGGCTAGCAGGCCCAGCGCGGGCAGTAAGCGGGCATAGTTTAACGTCATGGGGAGGGGTAGCTGCTAAGGGCCGGCAAGCGGGCCAGCCGGTTCAATTATGTTTCCTACGCAGTGTACTCTTTATTGTACTACTCGGTTCGATACACTCAGCAGAAAGCGAAACACCACCTCTTCTACCCCACACCATTTTCGACAAGCCTCAGGCGTAATAAACTGGCTGCGAAGAGGTAGGCGAGAAAATCCATTTACTTCAACCGCTACTTTTCAGTGACAGTACTGATGCGCCCGGTTTGTAAATTTTGAACATTGCGGCGTTTAGTCAACTGCCTCTTTCCATGAGTTTTCCCACAAAACTTCGCGCTTATTTTTGGCAATGGCTGACGAAAACGTCACCATCGGTTTTCTATCATCCCTTGGCGTACCCCGAGTGGGAACGCATGCAGCAGGACCGCCAACGGCGCCAAGAGCAAGCTGCGCTTGCTTCTGGCGCCGAGTTTACCCAGCATGAAGCAAGCAGCACGTCGATGCCCGAGCTAGCTTAATCCCGGCAGGCACGGCAGCGCCCGACGGCCTACCCTCTTCAGCAAGGGGGTAGGCCGTCGGGCGCAACGCTTTAGTGTGGCCCAGCCAAATTGTGTGTAGTCCGCAGCTTGGCTAGTAGCCGGTGTTCTGGGTCAGCACGCCGCCGCTCAAGTCAATCTGGGCTTGCGGAATGGGAAACACCTCGTTTTTGCCCTTCACAAACGTCTTGCCG
>CALMOO010000389.1:5401-6920 GCA_937871705.1 uncultured Hymenobacter sp. | reverse complement strand
CTACCCCCCTGCTGCGGCGGCTGCGGCAGGAGTACCCCGGCTGCTACATTACCTGGCTCACGCTCACGCCGGCCATCTTGCCGCAGCAGGAAGTGGACGAGATTTTGAAGTTTGACTACGCCAGCGCGCTGCAGCTGCAGGCCCGCCACTTCGACATCGCCATCAACCTCGACAAGGAGAAGGAAGCTTGCGCCCTGCTGCTCAATGTGCAGGCCGAGAGCAAGTTCGGCTACACCCTGCGCCCCTACGACGGGGTGCCGTGGCCCATCAACCAGCAGGCCGACCACAAGTATCTCACCGGCGTGTTCGACCAGCTCAGCATCGGCAATACCAAGCCCTACGTGCAGGAAATATTTGAGCTGTGCGGCTTCGATTTTCGGGGTGAGGAGTACGTGTTCGACACCCACGACGACAAAGGCTACGACTGGCAAGCCCTACCCCCCCTTGCGGCCGGACCGCGCGTAGGACTCAATACAGGCTGCGGTGACCGCTGGACCACCCGCCTCTGGAGCACCGAAAAATGGATTCAGCTCATTCGGGAGCTGCAAGCGGCTGGCTACGCTCCCGTGCTGCTGGGCGGCGAAGCCGAGCACCCGCGCAACCTGGAGCTGCAAGCCGCTACCGGCGCCGCCTACCTCGGCACGTTCCCGCTGCCTCAGTTCATCAACCTGATGAACCAGATGGCCGGCATCGTGACGCAAGTCACGATGGGCATGCACATCAGCATCGCCCTGCGTAAGCCGACTATCTTGATGAACAACATCTTCAACCCGCACGAATTCGACCTCTACGGCCGTGGCCAAATCGTAGCCCCCGACCGCCAATGCGTGTGTTTTTACCGCGGCACCTGCCGCTTGGGCACCAGCTGCATGGAAGAATTGCCGGCCGGCAAAGTATTCCAGGCGGTACTGGAGAGTGTGCCCGTTGTTGAAGCTGCTAGTTAGGGGCTGCTAGTTGTTAGCTTTCTATAAAACAAAAAACCGACTGTTAGCAGCTGTCAGCTACTAGCGGTCGGAAAAGCTACTTCCTTAAGCGCGGTCACCATTACTTCCCACGAGAATTTTGTGCGCTCCTGCCGCACGCCTGCGGCAAATTCTTCTTCCCGGTCATTCGCGTAAAAATCGACCAGCGCGTCGGCGATAGCGGAGGGGGTAGGCGGCACCACGTAGCCCACCACGCCTGCTGGTATTAGCTCGGCCAGGCCGCCCACGTCGGTTACCAGCATGGGCCGCCCAAAGTGGTAGGCCACCTGCGACACGCCGCTTTGGGTAGCGTGCTTGTAGGGCTGCACCACCAAATCGGCCGCGCAGAAATAATCGGCTACCCGCTCATTGGGGATGAAGTCAGTGGCCCGCACCAGCCGGTCTTCCAGCTGATATTTTTGAATTAGCGCTTCATAAGGCGCCGCGCTTTCGTAGAACTCGCCGGCGATGAGCAGCTTCACAGGCAGCGCAGCTACCTGCGCATCGGCCAGCGCTTCGAGCATGATATATAAGCCTTTATACGCTCGAATAAAGCC
>CALMOO010000389.1:0-5391 GCA_937871705.1 uncultured Hymenobacter sp. | reverse complement strand
AAACAGCACATAGTGCACGTCGGCCGGCAGCCCCAGAGCGGCCAATGCTTCCGTCTTGGGCTTGGTCGGCCCGAAGTTGTCGTAGAGCGGATGGGGCCGGTACAGCGCGGGCTTTTGGCCGAAGCCTAGGCGCTGCAAGTCGGCTAGCACGCTGCGGCTCATAGTCACGAAGCCGTCGCAGGCGCGCAGAAAATAGCGCGTCAGCGGTCCATCTCCGGGGCGTTTTTCGTGCGGCACCACGTTGTCGGTGATGGCTACTACGCGCGTGTGGCCGTTGCTGCGCGCCAGCCGGGCCACCGTGCCCAGCGCTGGCCCCATAAACGGCAGCCAAAACCGAAACACTATTAAATCGGGCCGCTCGCGCCGCAATTGTCGCCCTACCCCCACCCACGAGAGCGGGTTCACCGAGTTAAGGCTTACCTCAATTGCCAAGTCAGTAGGCCCGGCTTCGGTGCTGAACTGCGTTTGCCCCGGAAATAGAAAGTCGGGATACTGCAGTGAGAACGTGATGATGCGCACCTCGTCGCCCGCCGCCATAAAAGCGCGCGCCAGGCGCTCGTTATAAGTGGCTAAGCCGCCGCGCAGGGGGTAGGCGGGCCCAATAATAACAACCTTCATCGGATGGTTTCTCGCACCAGATAGTCATTGCGGCGCGGGCCATTTAGCTGCACCATCTCGGCCAGAAAACCCGCCAAAAAAAGCTGCACGCCAATAATAACGGCTACCAGCGACAGAAAAAACAACGGCTGGTCGGTTACATTACGCGCCCGCAGATTGTGCAGCGACAAATACACCTTCTCGCCCGTCAGCCACAGCGTAAGCACCATGCCTATCAGGAACGAGAGCGAGCCCAGCGTGCCAAAAAAGTGCATGGGCCGCCGCCGAAACCGGCTCACAAACGTGATGCTGGCTAAGTCCAGAAACCCGTAGACGAAGCGCTCCAGCCCGAACTTGGTTATTCCATACTTGCGCTCTTGGTGCTGCACCACCTTCTCGCCTATCTTCTTGAAACCGTTCCACTTAGCAATAACCGGAATGTATCGGTGCATCTCGCCGTACACTTCTATCGACTTCACTACCCGCTGGTCATACGCCTTTAGCCCGCAGTTAAAATCGTGCAGCGGAATGCCCGAAATCCAGCGCGTTGCGCCATTAAACAGCTTAGTCGGAATGGTTTTCGATAAGGGGTCGTAACGCTTCTGCTTCCAGCCGCTCACTAGGTCGTAGTGGTCTTCGGTAATCATGCGGTACAACTCGGGAAGCTCCTCGGGCGAATCCTGCAGGTCGGCATCCATGGTGCACACCACTCTACCCCGAGCTGCGCCAAAACCCACGTTCAGTGCGGCCGATTTGCCGTAGTTACGATTAAAGCGGATGCCGCGCAAGGCCATATCGTGCCCCGATAGCTCCTCAATTACTGCCCACGAGTCATCAGTCGAGCCGTCATCAATCAGAATTACTTCGTACGACAGCCCTCGTGCCGTGAGCACGCGCTGTATCCAGCGCGTCAGTTCCGGCAGTGATTCTGCCTCATTCAGCAAGGGAATAACGATGGATATTTCCACCGGGAAATTAGCCGGCTTATTCAAATTCAGGTTTTGGATTTTTAAGAATTGCCGCGGTTATCAGCGACACCAGCAGCCCAGTCAATAGGCCGATTACCGAGGCCAACCCAGCTAATGCCGGGCCTTGTGTAAATATGGCTGTCCAGTGCATAGCCTGTTCAATCTGAGCGTCAGTCATTGTACCCTTCGCCTCCATGTCGGCTCGGACCTTCTCTAATATCCGCGCTGTCATATCAGGGTCAATAACCGTGACATATAGGTAAGAGAAAACGGCGCCAAGCACCGATGAGACACCCGCCAGCACCATCCCTACCCCCAGCCCCTGGCCATAGCTCATAAAGCCGTCATTGGCTTGGCGGAAAAACTTTTGGGCCAGCACGGTACCCACAATCAGGACTATCATCGTCAGCCACTTGGCCGGCGTCTGCTCTAAATGGCTCACATTCAAGCAAAAGGAAATGATAATACTAACCAAGCCAGTTAATACTCCGTAGCGCAACCCTACAGTTGTTGGTTGAACGGTGGCAGGTGCAGAAGTTTCCATGGGATTCAGGTAGAAGGTTAAACGCGTGATTTGCTTTCCATCATTTCCGAAAAAAGATGCCACTAGGCAACCCAACCACCATCCCAAGTAGCAGCACTCTGGTAAAAGTAGCAACTACCAAGTCACTAATTGAAAGCGACGACGCTCGCTGCAGCTCTTGTGCTTCCTGCTGAGCATTGCGCCGCTGCTTAGGCGTCAATTCGTGCTGCACGCGGGTTATTTCTACCATTTCGGCCCGATTACGCATCAAAGCTGCGTTGTCGACGCCATGTGCCAAGCCCCACACACTGCCGGCCGCCATAGTTGCCGCCAGCAAGCCTGTCAGCCCACCTACCGCTAATGAGCGCCCTGCCCCCGGCAGCCTGGGTGCTACTGCCCGCCGCATTGCCCACTGGCTACCCACCACTGCCAATGGCACTAGGAGTTGGCCTAGCAACTGCTTAGGTCCAAATGGGTTATTACCAGTTAGTTGTAAAACAAGCAGCCACAGCGAACACCATATCCCTACCCCCACTCCGAAGCGTAGCGCCAACCGCCCAGCCACTGCGGAGGTAGAAGGCTTGTCTTCGCCTAGAGGCGATGTATTTGTAGGCAACATGATTGTATCCACTTACTAGCTGGCAAGATACAACCCTTGCCCATGTGCTCGGCCAGCTTATGCCACCAAGACTCGCCCACTCGCAGGCACTTTCGGCTGCCTAAACCGCAGTAACAGTGCCTCTGCTAATAAGCAGACCAAAGCCAACAGCAAGCAGTAGCGCCACAAAGGTTGGCCAGTCTGCGCTGCTTGGTAATGGGCCAGCACTTCCGGCTTCGCTCCATTTTCTAGTACTTGGATATTGGGCCGGTTAGGGCCAATAAGTTCGCGTAGCTCAGCCGCAGAGTAAGCTGCCAGTTCTGACTCGCGCGAGCCTGTATTAAACGCCACTGTTGTTACGAGCTTAGTACCTTGGCGTACTTGGTAGAAGCCTGGCTTGGTCATTTCGGCGGGTACATCTAAGTGTGCTTCTTGGCCCTGTATGCGTTGCGCAGGCACAAAAATCGCACTGTCTTGTACCAGTCTAAAGCCTGCTTCCTCTTTCAGTGGCTGCGGGCCTAGCGCGGGCGGTACATCCACTACTATGGTTGGCGTAGCTAGTCGGTAAGCTAGTTGCTGGTCGGTATGATAGCTAAGCATAGCCACACGGTACAACACAGGCACGAATAGCGCGTGAGTTGTAAAATCTGAATAAGCTTTGTCAAACGGCGCGGCAAATACATAAAGCCGACCACTACTACTTCCGAATTCGGTTAAGTAGCTGTCACCATCTTGCAGCCGCAGAATATCCGAACCATTGCGGCCCCAGCTTAGCACTGGCGCTGCTTGCGGCATAGCTACCTGCCGAGGCTGCGCCCCAAACACGTCTTTAAAAAACGGGTTTTTGCCGCTTGGCATCGCTACTCCTTGCAACACAGGTTGTGCTGTAGCTACTGTGTTCCACTGCTCACCGCCTACTACTAGTGCCCGAAATAGCTGATGGTAGGACTCCCGCGCCGCTACCTTGCTCGAGGGCACCACTACTACGCTACCCCCCTGATGCACCACTGCTACTAACGCCTGCCGTAGACCAGCATCTACCTGCACCAATTCACTTAGCAATACCAGATTAGCGCGTCTCAACTGGCTATAATCTACCTCTTGCATCTTTGCAAAAGCATAGGTGAACAACGGTTCATTAGCATAAGCTTGGCGTGCCATCGGCTCAGCGTTTCCTATTTCCATCACCCGTATTGCTGCCGTTGGCTGCAAAGTGAAATAATAGGTATTATCAGCAGCAACAGGCGTACCCTCCACCACTACTCTGCCTAGCGCCTGTTCCGAGTTGGGCAATTGAATCTGCACTACTACAATACTAGTCTGCCCTACCCCCACTGCTATTCGCAAGGCTGCCACCTGCTTTTCTCCCAGCATTACTTTTACCGGGCAGTCCGCCACCGGTTCAATACCTCCATTTCTTAAACGGACGTGCAATCCCATATTTGTGCGTACCCTCATAAAGGCATCTTCCACCCACACGCTATCAACATACACCTTACCAGTGGGGCGTGCCACTTGGGGCACTAATACTACCTTTTTATAGCCTGAAGCATTTTTAAGCAGTTCTGCCCCATGCTCACTTTTCTGAAAGTCAGAAAACACATAGAGTGGTTGATGCGACTTACTCTGCAGTAACCTGCGCATGGGTGCTCCTCCCCAACCCGCACCCTCCTTATTTATATACTGATTGGCAAGTAGTTGTTGGTTGTAAGCTGCTACTGTCAGTGCGCCTCCATTACGGTTGATTAAGTAAAATCTACCATTTGGTCCATAGCTCTTACCAAGAGCCTGCGCACCAGTTGTCGCTTCTTGTAGCAAATTTTCCCCTACCGTGCCCTGCACCCGCATACTAGGGGAGCTATCTACTAAGACTTCTACATAATCACTTCCTTCCGTTTTCGCATCAGCCTGCTTTGCAGGAATAAAAGGCTGGGCGAACATCAATACCAAAAGCGTTACTGCTAATACCCGCATCAGCAATACAAGTAGCTCTTGTAAGTACCGCCTACGCATAGTAGTCAACTCTACCTCCCGAATAAACCCAGTATTAGTAAATAATACCCGTTTAGGTTGACGCAACTGCAGTAGATGAATTGCAATTGGAACACCAACAGTTAACAATCCCCACAAGAATCCTGGATTTAATAACTGCATCATCTATTTAATTTGCCTGTATCATTGTCTTATTTAATAACAGTAAAAATACCTAGTTTATTCAATGATATTAGCAACTAATATTCGAACCGCTTATCAAAGTATTCATTCAGAGCAGGGTCCGCTAGCTAGTATGCTAGAACTTACCGCGCATTTAACAAGAACCAGCTATTCGTTAGCTCAATGTTTTGAGACTTGTCTTATGAAACCAGTGATAGTTAAAGCGCACCCGCTTCTAGTTCAAGATATGGCTTGGCCCCATAGCATTTATTAGTCTCAGGTAGTTACGTTACTGACAATGTAACAAACTAAATACCGTAGATAATTAGATATGTACCGCGTAAGCAACGCCTTGCCAAGTGGGTGAATAAAGGGTTTGTTCCTACTATCTTACCTAAGCTGAACTGTATCCGCTTGCAGAATATAGTTAGGTTCTGCGTTATAACAAGAATGTGCGAGTATGGATAAACGAGCACGCCCCCTGCCGGGCCGCTGGGCAAAGCGGGCGGGGCAGGGGGCGTGCGGACTAAAGTTGGCGGCGACCGACTCTC
>CALMOO010000388.1:3969-4444 GCA_937871705.1 uncultured Hymenobacter sp. | reverse complement strand
GGCGGCGGCCAGCTCTTTATAAAAGCTGCTACATTCGGCATAAGTGGCTGTGGTGTTGTGGGCCGGGTCGCGCTCAAAGGGAGTGGTGAGCGGAGGGGGGGTAGGAGGCGTACCCGGCAGGGGCATGGCTGGTGAGGAAGTAGGCATGAGCGAAGCGGCGAGTAGCAAGGCGGCGAAGAACATAGGCGCGAAGGTCGGGTTAGGCTACGAATTACCTCCTACCCCCGACCTTTTCCGTAGGTAGCTCTGACCTTGGTTGGCGCCCGGCTTGGTTATTACCCGCCGCTACTTCGCACTTTTTACTTTGTTCATGTCTGCTTCTGCCCGTCCGCTCATTCTTGTTTCCAACGACGATAGCCTCATTGCCCCCGGTATTGCGCAGCTGGTGCGCATTTTGCGCGAGCTAAACGCCGAAATTGTCGTCGTGGCGCCCAGCACCCCGCAGTCGGGCATGGGCCACGCCATCACCATCGGC
>CALMOO010000388.1:0-3959 GCA_937871705.1 uncultured Hymenobacter sp. | reverse complement strand
CCATCGGCCACCCGTTACGGCTCGATAAGTCCGACCTGTTTGGCCCCGATGTCGAAGCTTACGCCTGCACTGGCACGCCGGCCGACTGCGTAAAAATCGCCAAGCACTTCGTGCTCAAGGGCCGGCGCCCCGACCTTGTAGTATCGGGCATCAACCACGGCTCCAACTCGTCGGTGAATGTGCTGTACTCGGGCACCATGTCGGCTGCCATCGAGGCCGCCATCGAAGGCCTACCTGCCATTGGCTTTTCACTCTGCGAATACGGCGACCACGCCGATTTCTCGCACGTAGCGCCCTGGGTGCTGCAAGTATGCCGCCAGGCCCTGGCCAACGGCATTCCGGCCCGCACCGCCCTGAACGTCAATATTCCCAAAAACGCGGCGGGCCCTATCCTGGGCATCCGGCTGGCGCGCCAGGCTCAGGCCAAATGGCGCGAAGAGTTCGACGAGCGCCACGACCCCTACAAGCGCCCCTACTACTGGCTGCTGGGTGAATTTTTGAACGAGGACTGCGGCCTCGACACCGACGAAGCTGCCCTCGCCGACGGCTACGTATCGGTGGTGCCTTGCCAGTTCGACCTCACCAGCTACGCCGGCCTGCACGAGCTGGCCGAAGCCTGGCAGCTGCCCCTACCCCCCGCCGGCCCGGCTGCTACGCCGCCGCAGCCCGTAGCCAGCGCCGACTACGGCCCCGCCGCCAGCGACTTGTAGGCATGGCGCCAAAAAATAAGGCATAAAAAACTCTGGCTTCGCTACCGTGAAGCCAGGGTTTTTCATGCCTTATTTTTTAGTGTTTATTCTACTCACTGCGCGCACTGTTTTGGGTAAGCGCGCAGCGCTTGCTGAGCGCATTACCCGCACCGGCGCCGGCCGCGGTAAACCCTGCTGGCTACCTGGCCGCTGCCGCGCCTCGTGCCTGGCCGGGAGCAGCAAAACAGCCAGCACCGCCACGAATAATAGAACCAAGGTTTTCATCAGACGTTTAAATTACGTCTCAAATTAGTACTTATTCAGTGAAATTCTTGTGAAACACTAAGGTGCCTTTCAGGCTAGCTCACAGCGCGTAACGCCGCCAGCAGCAGCCCGGTAGCCAATGGCCTTAGTCGCCGCTCAGCCAGCCCTTACGCCAGAAGTAGTAGAGCTGGCCCACCACGATGAGCGCCAGTATGCCCAGCAGAATGGGGTAGCCCAGCGGCGCATACAGCTCGGGCATATTGAGGGGTAAGACGTGGCCATGCGTGTCTTCGTGCTGGAAGTTCATGCCGTAGAGCCCCACCACAAAGCTGAGCGGAATGAAAATAGAGCTGATGATAGTCAGCACCTTCATTACCTCGTTCATGCGGTTGCTCTGGTCCGACAGAAACAAGTCGGCCAGCGAGGAGATGTTGTCGCGGTAGCTCTCGGCCAGGTCCAGGGCCTGAATGGCGTGGTCGTAGGCATCGCGGTAATACGTCTTCAACTCTTCGGGCACCACTTCGTCGGGTAGGCGCAGAATTTCCGCAATTTTGTCGCGCTCTGGGTATACCAAGCGCCGAAAGCGCACCACGTCTTTCTTAATGCGCAAAATGCGGTTGAGCAGTCGCCGCTCGCTGCGCTCCGTAAAAATGCGGTCCTCCAGCTCCCCAATGTAGTCGCCGATGGCAGCCATGGTGGGGTAGTAATGGTCGAGCACCACGTCGGTGAGCGCGTAGGCCAGGTAGCCGCTCGACTTGCGCCGCAGCTGGCTGGGGTTGGTCCGAATGCGGTTGCGCAGCACCTCCAGGCAGTCGTCGTAGTCGTCCTGAAACGAAAGCACGTAGTTGGGCCCGGTGAAGATAGAAAGCTGGTCGTCATTGATTTCCAGCTCGGCCGTAAACTCCGTCATGCGCGACACCAGGAAGAGCCGGCCTTCGTCAAACACCTCCACCTTGGCCCGCTGGTCATCGCTGAGCACATCCTCGAGCTGCAACGGGTGCAAGCCAAAGTCGTTCATAAACTGCTCCATGAGCGGCAAGTCGCCGTAGCCGCGCACATCAACCCAGTGCTTGCGCTGGGGCTGCCGGCGCATCTGGGCCAGTAGCTCATCGTAGCGGCCCGTAAACTCAGCTTCCTCAAACGCCTGCTCGTCGTAGGAAAATAAAAAAAGCCGCGGCTTCAGGGCGCCCGCTTTCAGGCGCAGCGTGCCGGGGCGCTGGCCCACGTTCTGCTCGCGGGCCAGGCGCGTGGCCTCCCGGTCCGTAACGCTAAGGTGAACCGGCGGCGACTGGCAGTCGGAGGGGGTAGGGGTAGCAGGGCCAAACAGCGGCATGGGGTCAGAAAAATCCATTCGATTAAAGGTGGAGCTTCCCGAAATGTGGGATGAAAAGATGAAAAGTCCGGGAAGCCGACGGGCCGGTGCCGTACTTTGCCTTGCGGCCATGTGCTGCACCCTCGTATTCCCTTGGTAAAGCTACCCGTCTTGAGCTATCCTCCCGGACACAGCCCGGCCGCGCTGCGCGTGCACACCGCCGAAACTGCGCCCGGCCAGCCCCCAGCCGCCCCGCGCCTGCCGCTAGCCTTCGAGTCCTTTCTATTTTTAACACCTGCTCACCAGGCCTTGCAGCAGCACGGGGGCCCAGTGCTGGCGTTCTTCTTAGAAGATGAAGGTGCCGGACTTACGGTTGCGCAATTTTATGTGGTGCTGAACTTTAGCGAGCGCGGTGTGGCTCGCTCGCCGGGGCAAGCTACTTTTGGCGGGGTGCAACTAGCCCCTGATTTGCCAGTTGCAGCCTTGCATCAGCTACTGGAGGTGACTGAAGCTACGCTACGTCGCTACCACCAGCGCCAGTTGGAAGTGCGCAGCTACGCCTTTTGCTACGACCCCGCCGGGGCGGCTACCTTCGCCGAAACCATGCGCCAGCGCGGCTACCCAGTGGTACTAGCCGAAGAGAATTACTACCTCGACGTAAACCGCGACTACGAGGCTCACTTATACAGGTCGGAGCGGCGGCGTTTGCACCGCTGCCGACGCTATGGCCTAGTTGTAGAGCAGGAGCCTCCCTTTCTGTTACCAGCAGCCTACGAATTCATTGCTGCCTGCCGCCAAGAGCGAGGCCAGAGCTTGTCGCTGTCGCTAGCGCGCGTCGAGGCATTATTTCGGGTCTTTCCCCAGCAGCATCTGCTATTTTCGGTGCGCAAGCCAAGCGGTGAATGGGCCGCCTTCAGTATCGCCATTCTGTCGAGCAAGCAGGTAGTATACAATTTTGCTCATGCTAGCCTTCTTGCTGATAATGAGTTAAGCCCGGTTGTATTGCTTAATGAAGGGCTGCATGCTCATGCCCGCGCCTCGGGCGCTGCGTTGGTCGACCTAGGTATATCTACCCTAGACGGCCGCTACCCTCATACTTCATTGTTGAACTTTAAGCGGCGTTTAGGCGGGGTAGCCAGCCTCAAACTGACGTGGCGTAAAGACCTCTAAGCTTTGCTCACTTAAAATTTGTCAATTTCTGCTTACTCCCCAGCCCACCATTAAACAGCCTGCTTTTACTACGCACTTGCGTGGCTTTTTGAGCGGCGCGGCGGGCACGGGTGTCGCGCTAACGATAAAGGTGGTTAGCGTATTAGCAATTAATAAGTTAGTTGTGCTGTATGGTGGCCCAGGCAGCCTCACGCAGCTCGCCCAGTTTCAGAACTTGATGGGCTTATTTGGTGCGTTGCCTGCCGATGGCGTGCAGGTAGGCGCAACTGCCTATCTGGCCCCGCTGCGCCCCTACCAGCCACGCTATCGCTTATGGCTGGGCGCGGCGCTCTGGCTAACGATACTGCTGGTCCTACTGGGCGGCCTATGCTTGCTTTTTTTTGGAGGGGTAGCGTGGCCTGTTAGCCGAACAGTAGTCTTTACGGGGGCTATGCTATTGATTTCCGGTCAGGCACTCCTGAGTGCGGTGTTGCTTGCTGCGGGGCGCAGAAATGGCTACTTAATGCTGGTTATAGGCCTAAGCG
>CALMOO010000387.1:7277-8527 GCA_937871705.1 uncultured Hymenobacter sp. | reverse complement strand
AGCTGGCCCTGCTGGTATACCGTAACGTGGTTATTCTCGGCTAGCAGCACGCTGAATGGCCGGTAAGAAAAATCGTTGGGCTGGGTAAACAGCGACCAGTCGGCCTTGTTGACGCGGTACTGCACGTTGCCGGTGTTGCTGAGCGGCGCGAGGCTACCCAGGCTAGCGGCAAAGCGCAACTCCGCAAACGTCTCGGTTCCGGCCTTGCCAAAGGTGATGCTCACATTATTGCTACCCAGCTGCGCGTAGTCCACAACAGCCTTTAAGGCCGCCGTGCCCTCGGGGCTAAACCAGTAGCGCACCGTCAGGTCTTGGTAAGCTACCGCTTGGTTGCCCACGTTGCGTAGCTGCAGGTAGGTACTGAGGGTATTGGTTTGCGGCAATACGGCCGCGTTTTCCGACCATACTTGCAGCGCCAGGGCAGGCGCGACCAAGGCAGGCTCTACCCCCCCAATGAGCACGCCATTGCGGTACACCGTCAGGCGGTCGTTCTTGGCGTAGGTGCGGGTAGCGGCGTACGAGTAGTCATCGGCCTCGTTGAAAGCCGTCTGGGTTTGCTTGTAAATGCGCGACTGGATGGCGCCCGAATTACCGCCCGCCGCCAGGCTGCTCGCCGCCGTGAAGCTATACTCCACGTAGCCAAAAGCGCCCTGCGCGGGTTGGGTCAGGGCCACGTAGCGCGCCTTCACGGCGCTGGCGCCGACTTGCGCCCAGTCCACGGTGGCCGTGATGGTGGCGAAATCTTCCGCCGTCAGCCAGTAGCGCACCGTTAGCTCCTTATAAGGAATGGCCGCGGCGCTGTTGTTAACTAGCTGTAGATTAGGCTTAATTGCGTTGTCGCCTACCAGGAAATCCAGGTTTTGGTACAGCACACTCACCACCGTGGGGTTTTGCACTGTTACCGGAAAGGTCTGGCTCGTCGTGCCGCAGCTGTTGGTAGCGGTAGCCGTTACCACTGTTGTGCCCACCGGGAAAACGTAGGGTGATGTGATGGGCGTTACTACCCCGTTCTGCGTAAGCGAATACGTGAGCACCGGGGCAGGCGTGCTGCCCGTAGCCGTGGCCGCAAACGCTACCGAAGCGCCGCGCAGGTCTGCCTGCGTAGTAGCCACGGGTACGGTGGGTACGGTGAGCACGGGCGCCGTATTTACGGTAGCGGTTGCCGTGCCGGTCAGCGCGGTGCCCGTGCAGTTGCCGTCCGTTACGGCAGTTAGGGTATAGGTGGTGGTAGTTGCCGGGCGCACCACAAG
>CALMOO010000387.1:0-7267 GCA_937871705.1 uncultured Hymenobacter sp. | reverse complement strand
AGGCGCGTAGATGCCCTCGGTCGAAACATCGGCCGCCGCCACGGTGAGGGTCGTGGCCGTCTTGCCACCATCGGCTGAGTAGCTAACCGTCCAGGGCGCTACGCCCGTCAGGCGCACGCTGAGCGTGGCGCTGCTGCCGGCGCAAATTGTGGGCGTGCCGCTCAAAGCTGCGGTGGGCAAGGCGCGCACGACCACAGGCTGGGAATACACGTCGGAGCAGGCGCCCTGCGTGATGGTGAGCGTAGCCGTGTAGGTGCCCGCGGCGGGATACGTGTACGAAATGTTACCCTTGGTCGTGAAGTCCACTTTGCCGTCGCTATCCACGTCCCAGGCGTAGGTGGCGTTGGCTTCTACCGTGGTCGAGGCGTCGGCGAAGGCGGTGGGTGTGCCCGCGCAAACGGGAGCCGCCGTGAACTTGGGCACGGGGGGTAGGCACACCAGGCCGGTTTTCACAACCCGGTAGGTATTGCCCACCCGAATGCCATCTACCACCAAATTTGGCGAGCTGCCGCCCTGGCGTAAGGCGACGGTGCCGATGTTGGCTGGCGAGGTGCTGCCTGCTTCCGCCGAGCTGGCGTCGGCCGTGGTTGGCTCGGCGTCGCCAGTGGGGTTCACAAATAGCTGCGACAGGTTGCCGGTTTCGTCAAACGTGTACTTCACCACCAGCAAATACGTGGTGTTCAGGTCGTAGTCCGTGGTTGAGTAGCTGGCCGTGCCGCTGCCGCTGATGCCAAACTGCACCTTATTCGTAGTAGTGCTCTTGCGCACAAACACCCGGCTGCGGAAGTTGCTGCTGAGGGGGGTAGGGCCGAGGTGGAAGTAATAATCGCCAGTTGCGGTGGCGCTGGCCACGTTCACCAGATACGATACGTACACCGGCGTGTGGGGCGCCACGGGCGCAAAGGTGCGGCTCACGTCTTCGCCGTTGGCCGTAACGGCCGCTGCATTGCCGATGCCGCTGGCGCCGTAGCCAGGGTAGCTCAGGCCGCTGGCCGTCACACTGATGGCGTTGGTGCCGGCGCCGCTGTGGGCCGTCCAGTTGTTGGCCGATAGGGCCGCGCCGGAGGGGTAGGCAAAGTTCTCTTCGAGTAGCAGGGCGGCCGGGGCATTGGGCGTGGCCTGGGTGAGGGTGCCGGGCGCCGTGGTCAGGTAGTTTTCCGCGTAGGGCGTGTCGTTATCGTTGTAGTCAAACACCGCAAAAGTGTAGGTCGAGTTGGCCCGCAGGCCGGTCACGGTTACGCTCGAGCCAGTGCCGGCGTACACCACATAATTGCCGGTGCCCAGCAAGGTGCCCGCACCGAAAGCCGCATCGGCCGTGTAAGTGGTCGCATCGACCGGCGCCGCGTCCACGGCGCTGGTGAGGTGCGCCAGAATTAGGTGCTTGGTGCCGTTACCGCCCGCCAGGTTCAGCTGCAGCGAGGTGCTGGTTACGGCGCTCGCCGTGAGCGTGCTTTGAGTGGTGGGCTCGGCCGCCAGCGGTATCGCCACGGTGGTGAAGGAAAACTCCTCGCCGTAGGCCGTGCCGGCGGCGTTGGTAGCGTAGGCTCGCACGAAGTAGGTTGTGCCGGGCAGCAAGCCGGCCAGGGTGCTGGTAAACGCGCCGGTGCCGGCGCCATCTACCGTCTTGCTAGCCGCCAAGGTGGGGGTAGCAAGCTTGCTCCACACCACGCCGCGCGCCGTCACAGCGCTGCCGCCGTCGGCGTCTACCGAGCCGCCGGTGGTGGCGCCGGTGGGCGTGAGGGCCGTCACGGCCGCCGTGCTCGTCGTGGCCGGATAAACGGGCGCAAAGCCAGTGCCCGTCACGCTGACGGACAGCGCGGACACGCCGGGGCTGCTTAGCGCAATGGCTGCCGCGTAGGCCTGCGCCGCCGTCGGCACGAAACGCACGTCGATGGTAGCGCTAACCGTGCCGCCCACGGGCGTCAGCTCAATCGCGCAGCAGGCAAAGGCTTGCGCGCCGGTGCGAATCTCAAAGCCCGCAGCCGGCGTTACCGTCACCACGCCGCTAAGGTTGGTGCCGCTCACGGTGAAGCTTTTCGAGGCCGAAGCAGCTCCGCTGGCAACGCTGCCAAAGTCAGGCACGGTCGTCAGCGAAGCCGTCAGCGCCGGCGTCACCACTACCGGCGGTGCCGAAACGGTCACCGTAATGGGCGCACTCAAGCCCGTGATAGCTCCGCACGCAGTCGTGGTGGTAGCCTGGGCAGCCAGGTAGTAGGTGCCGGCAGCCCCAAAGTCGGCGCCTTTTACGGTGTAGGTGGCCGCCGTAGCGCCCGCAATAGCAGTCGTAAATGGCCCGTTCGCAGTGGGGCCGTAGTACCAGGCAAAGGTGGATGGCGAAGTAGCGGTAGCCGTTAGGGTGGCGCCGGTTTCGGTAGTCAGGAGCGTCTGGCTCGTCGCGGGCGAAACTGTAACGGTATTGTTATCAGGCGACTGAATGACGGTTAGGTTCTGGCCATTGTCAGCGCCGTAGGTGAGCGGCGCGTCGTTCAGCACCCGAATGTGGTAGCCGCTACCGCTCGGCGTGCCGGCCGGCAGGGTAGCTGTAATCGGCGAAACCGCACCTCTGCCAATAACATTGTCGGTAGAATTCGTTGGGAACACGCCCGCCGCATCGGAAAGCTGCGCCTTGAAGGTGCCCGTAAACGTGCCACTGCTGGTAAAAGCTACGGTAAACGTCGGGCTGCCCGTAGTTGAAGTCAGGCAAAACGAGGTTGCCGAGGCGCTACCCGTCGTGATAGTCAACGCGGGCGTCGGGGTAGTGCCACCTGCCAGCGAAGGGGTAATCGTTAGGTTATCAAGGCCCAAGCCTTGGCCATAGGTGTTGGCCACCACGCCTACGTACGACCAGCGCAGGTAGTAGAACGCAGCAGGTGCCAGGTTGAGGTTGCTCAGCTTAACGCTTTTCGAAATAGTAGTCGTGGGGTTCACAACCGCATTGTCCGCATCGGCTGGGAGGCTCTGGCTGCCATCGGTCGACATCGTCCAATCCGTGCCGTTGAGGCTGGTATAGAACTGCCAGTCATAGGGGTTGGTGCCGTTGCGGTATTTCTCAACGTCGAACGCCACCGTTAAATCACTCACCGTGCTGCCCGTCGTGTTTTGCACTTGGAGCAAAATGTGCCGCGGCGCTGGCGCCGTGCTGCTTGACAAAAAGCCAAGCGCCCGGTCGGGGGCGGTAGCCGCCACCCCATTGGCAAAGTTGTAGTCGCCGCCGCCCGAGCTGCTGTTTAGCGCGCCAGTGCCCGTAGTACCGCCCACGCGGGGGGTAGTAGGCGTGGTGGAAGCCGCCGAGTACGAAACCTTGCTACCAGTAGCCAGCTTAAAGCCCGTGGGCAGCGTGGCCAGCGTAGCCTTGCCCAGCCCATCAAAATTTTCCGTAACCGGGTCCGCCGAGGGTAGGGCCAGTTGGGCCTGGGCGGCCAGGGGCAGCGCGCCCCAGATAACCAGGGCCAGCAAACGGCTGAGCCGGCTCGTTAGCTGCGAAGAGCGCCGTGCTTGCCCTAAAAGATTAAAAGTAAAAGACATAGAAAGGCCATAGGGCCAAATAAAATCCTGAAAGAAAAAGAAGGGGGTAGGCCCGCAGCCTAGCTAACCGGACCGCCGTCGATTTTCGACTCGACGGTCGACTGCACCTCCACCGGCAGGTTGGACAGCAAATCCAGGCCCGTAGCGGCTTCGATAGCGTCTACGCTGGTGCGGTAAACGCCCCAATCGGTGTTGATGGAATTGATATTTGGCGTGTCGATGGCGATGATGCGGGTATTGGCGTTCACGCGCGCCACGTCGTTATCACCGACCGGCAAAATCACCACCACTTTCCAGCAGCGGCTGGGCACCGTTACGTGGCCATTGTCGAGCGTGGTAGTCACGCCGCCGTTCGAGCCTGTGCCCCCTACCCCATAGCTGCCGCAGATAATGTACACTTCGTTGCCGCTAGCCAAGAACGAACGCGTGTAGTTCTCCAGGTTGGCCCAGGTTTGCTGGTTGTTTTGGGGTGCCTGGGGCATTATGTTGCTCATCAGGAACGTGGCCGAGTTGTTCTTCAGCGTCGAGGTGCGGTCGGCCGACGGGCAGTTGTGGCCGCGGTCAAAACCCGAGCCCTGGTAGCTGATTTCGGTGACGTGGTACCAGTCGTCGGGCAGCGTAAAGTCGGCTCGGAAGTCATCCTGCCGGTCCTGGCTACCCCGGTCCGAGAGGTCCAGGTGCCAGCCTACCCAGTTGGGCTTGCCCTGGTCGCGGTTGTACGACACCGAGTACTGCGGCTTCACCAGTAAGTAGTTATTGGGCATCGACAGGTCGGTGGCCGCGCCGCTCGGGTTGCCCAGGGCCAAGTTGCTGTTGTCGGTCGAGGGCTGCGCTACCCCGTAGTCGGTCACGGTAAAGTCGTCGATGTCGAGCCGCGCCTTGCCACCCGACGTTTTGCGGATTTCAAACCGCACCCTACCCGGTATATTCACCGTGAAGGACGCCGCCTGGAGCACGGGCGAGGAAGTCAGCACCGTGGTGCCCACTTTCGTCCACTTGGTGCAGGCGCAGGCATCCGACTGCGCCCACAGCTCCCAGCTGCTACTGCCGTCGGTGCCGTAGCTAGCGTGCTGCACCGTGACGGTAGCGGCGCCAGTAGCCACAAAGAAGTTCATGGTAAGCGCGCCGGCCTGCTGCAAACGCACGGCCTGCGCCCCATTCTTGTGGTCGGCGGCATCGGTGCCCACCACCGCGTCGGCCAGCGTCCACTCGCCGCTGGCGAAGGCTACGGTACCGGTAGAATAGTCGGTTTTGGAGCCGGTTTCGAAGGATTCGGGCGGGCTAGCCGTGAGGTGCGTGGGCGCGAGTGTGTGGCTGGCGCCGGGCCGGGCCGGCACCATAAAGCTGACACAGCATATGAGAAGCAGGGGTCTGCCGTACCGCAGTAGGTATTTGTTCATTCAATAAAAAGAAAAAAAGGAACTACTTACTATCTAAATTATTGCATAAGGCTACATTAGCCCATAATACAGTGACAAAGTTCCGTACTACTTATTAGTTGAATGTTACCAGCAGCAATTACCCCTTAATTATGTACGATTTTGATTTTCAATTGGCCTCAATAGGCAAGGCATTCGGCAAAAGTTGGGGCGACAACCCCAAGCTTAGGTGCAGAGAAAAGCCTCTTTAAATAATTTACCAGACTCGTATTCAAAAAGGGCCAGGGGCTTGACTTACGCCCACGCCAGTAATTGCCGCCAGCTCGTGGCTAGGTCTGCTGCGGTGCTCGCAGCCAGCAGGTGCGCTGCTACAAACCCATCGGGGCGCACCAGCAACGCGTCTCCCGGCTGCGTGCGCGTCAGCTGCTGCCAGGTGCGGCGGGTGGTGGGCGTCGGCAATTCGTGCACTACCAGCGGCCAGTTGTGGGCCAAATCAGCGTAGCGCGCTTGCCAGGGGGCTGCCTCCCCGCTGGCAACCAGCAGAAAGCTCCCTCGGCACCAGTCGAGCGTTGAGGTGGTGTGGGCATCGTCGAGCCAGAGGTGCGGCAGGCGGGTGCCGGGCAGGCCGGCCAGGGGTAGGGCGCTGGCGGGGGTAGTGGGGCCGTCGGCGCCCGACAGCACGGCCGCCAAGCGGTAGGTATAATCGGGCAGGCCCAGCAGGGCCTGCGCGTGGGCTTTCATCTTGGCGGGGTCTACGAGGCCGTGGGCATCGGCCATGTCGCCCGAGAGGTGGGCGTAGAAGGCGCCAATGGGTTGGCGCTCGGCACTATAGCTGGCCAGCAGAGCGGGGCCGGCTTGGCCGCGCAGTACGGCGGCTAGCTTCCAGGCCAGGTTGTGCACGTCCTGCACGCCGGTGGCGGCGCCCTTGCCAGCGTACGGGGTCATGGTATGGGCAGCGTCGCCGGCCAGAAACACCCGGCCAACCTGCGCCTGCTCTACGGTGCGCACACTCATTTCCCAGGGCCGCGCGCTCAGGATGCGGATGGGCAGCCCGGGCAGGCCCAGCACCCGGTGCAGCAGGCGCTGGAGCACCGGCTCCGTAAAATTGGCTGGCTGCTGGCCCTGTTCGGGGTAGTAGCGCAGGTGCATGGCCCAGCGGTCGCGGTTATTAATGGTTAGTAAAAAGCTTGTCAAATCGGGCTCTTGCAGTAGAAACATGCTGAATTCGCGGCCCCGCACCAGCTTGGTCAAATCGGCCTCGAAGTACACGTTGATGTAGTGACCCAGGCTGCCTCGGCCGCTGGTGGCGACGTGCATGGCCTGGCGGATGAGACTATTGGCACCGTCGGCGGCCAGCAGGTAGTCGGCCGTGAGCGTGTGCTCGGCGCCCGTGCTGCGGTCGTGCACGGTGGCCGTGACGCGGTCGGCGTCTTGCACGAAATGCCGCAGTTCGTAGTGAAAGCGCAGGTCGCCGCCCCGCACCTGGGCTGCCTGGCGTAGCACGGGCTCGGCCAGGTCCTGGGTGCAGCGGGCGCCGCTTTCGGGGCTTTGAGCGGCCAGGCGCGCGAAGGCGGCGAGCTGGCTAGGATGGGTGACGCGCTCGGCATTGGCGAGGGGCTGGGTGGCCAGGGTTTGGGCCAGGCTGGGGCCGCGCAGCACGCCCCAGGCCAGGGCCAAGTCGCGGCCCGCCTCGCGCAGGGCTTCACTGAGGCCTAGCTCGCGAAAGATTTCCATACTGCGCAGGTCGAGGCCGCGCGACTTGGGGAGGATAGAGGTGCCAGGGTGGCGCTCAAGGAGCAGGTACGCAATACCTTGCTGCTGCAGGCACAGCGCGGCCGTGAGGCCAGCAAAGCCGCCGCCCACAATCAACACGGGCACGTGGGGCGGAAGACTGGAAGTGGCAAGGACCATAACTTTGCGGGGAAAAGCAGTAGAAAAAAACGTCCTGCAAAGGTGCGCGGCCCGGCGGCGCTCGGCAGGGCATAATCGGGAGCAATTCGTACCATTTTTGTTTGCACTGGCCTGCCTATGGAGCCTGTTTCGTCTCCCTCCTTTGCCGCCGGCTTTTACCTGCCCGAAGGCCAGGAGCAGCACGTTGCCCTCTCGCTAGCTGGCTGCCAGGGCACGACCCGCATGGTGGCCGCTGGCGGGCTGGTGCTCTCCGAAACGCGCTTCGTGGCCGAGCAGCCTGCTACGCCTTGGCAGCACCTGAACGAACGGCCGGTGGTGGAGCTAAGCTTTATGCTAGCGGGCACGCTGCGCCAAAGTCAGTCGGGGCTGCTGCGCGAGCAGCTCTATGCCCCCGGCTATCACAACTGGGTCTTCAACCCCCAGTCGCTGGAGCAAAACCAGCTACTCGGCAC
>CALMOO010000386.1 GCA_937871705.1 uncultured Hymenobacter sp. | reverse complement strand
GTAAGCTCCTGTTATACGTAAGCTGAACCGGTGGGGGCCCGCTCGGCAGCTCGGCCTGTAGAGTAGTTCGTCTTAGTCGCTTCATTCGTGCTTTTCAAGAATACCATTTCCAATCTCACACGCATTCGCCAAGTGGCGGAAGTGCTGTTGCGCTACGGCTTCGAAGACGTAGTGACGAACACGCCGCTGCGCCGGTTGGTAAGCCAAAACCGCCGCCTTCGCTGGCTGGAAAATGGCGAGCGCCCGGTATTTGAAACCACGCGCTGGGAGCGTATCAGACTGATTATTGAAGAGTTAGGCCCTACCTTCATCAAGCTGGCCCAAGCCCTCAGTAACCGCGCCGACCTGCTGCCCCAAGCCCTCATCGATGAGTTTGAGAAGCTGCAAAGCAACGTGCCGCCCTTCCCCGTCGAAGAAGCCCGCCAGTTGATAGAGCAAGAATTGGGCCGCCCGCTGGCTGAGGTGTTTACCGAGTTCGACGATGTGCCCATTGGCTCGGCCAGCATCGGGCAGGTGCACCGCGCGCGGCTGCAAACCGGTGAGGAGGTGGTCGTGAAAGTGCAGCGCCCCGGCGTGCGCGACAAGGTAGAAGGCGACCTGCGCCTGCTGCACGAACTGGTGCGCCTCACGGCGGGTTTCCTGCGCAACCAGGGCTTATCCAATCCGCAAGACGTGGTCGATGCCTTTGAGCGCAGCATGACCAAGGAGCTGGACTACACCTCCGAAGCCCGCGCCATGGAGCAGCTGCGCAAGCTCTACGAAACGTATACCACCTTCTACATACCCAAGCCTTACCGCGAGCTCAGCACCAGTAAAATGCTGGTAATAGAGTTTGTAAATGGCTGTAAGATAACCGATAAAGAACAGCTCCTGGCCTGGAATCTTAGTCCCGAAACCGTGGCTGAGACTGGTATGGACATCTACTTGACGCAGATATTTGAGTTCGGTTTTTTCCACGCCGACCCGCACCCCGGCAACGTGCTCGTGCGCCCCGATGGCACGCTGGTGCTCATCGACTTCGGCATGGTGGGCAAGCTCACTAAGCAGCAGAAGTATGCGTTTGCGGGCGTGTTCATCGGCATGGCGCGGCAAGATGCCCGGAGCATGGCGCTCAATTTTCGCCGCCTCGCCCTGAGCAGCGACATTCCCGATATGCGCGCCTTTGAGGCCGACCTCAGCCTGCTCATCGAAGACTTTGCCGTGCTCGATGTGAAAGATATGAGTATGAGCGACTTGGCCGACAGCCTGCAAGGCGTCATCTACCGCTACAAGCTCCAGGTGCCAGGCGCCGTTTTTCTCATCTTGCGCGCCTTGGTTATTCTCGAAGGTATTGGTAAAGTGCTGCACCCGCGGTTTAATACCTTCGAATTTGTGCGGCCCTACGGCGCCAAAATTATTCGCGAGCAATACTCTGCCGAGAACATTCTTAGCGAAGCCGAATACACGGGTACTCAGCTACTGGCGCTGCTCCAAACCCTCCCCATCGACTTGCGCCAGATTATGCGCAAAGTTAGCAAAGGCGAGCTGCGGGTGAAGGTCGAGCTGAGCGGCTACACTAGTCTGCTGCGCAAAGCCGACCAACTCGTTACCCGCTCTATTCTGGCCTTGCTGGCGCTGGGCAGCACGTTGTTTGCGGGCCTGAGCTTGCTGGGGCACTACTCGCCCGAGATGCCATATTACCGCGGCTTACCTGTCATTACGTGGTATAGCCTGGGCTTCACCGCGTTTCTTATTTTGCTGCTCACGCTGCCGCGCCGGCCAATGCGAGGCGAGTAGGTATACGTTGCCCTCAGATAATGCCAGCTCAATTTCACTGCTCAATAGTAAAACTGCCGTTGACAACCACGGCTACCAGCTTAGCTAGTAGCCGCGGTTGTCAACGGCAGTTTTGCGAGTACAGCGATTAGCAGGGGGGTAGGAAAGACTAGGGCAGCACGAGGCGAGGAATCCGTTCCTCATCTAGTGAGGCGTCAGCCGGTGGCTTTTGCGTCGTGAACGTGTCGAAGCAGATGCTTCGCCGCCCTTTAAACTTGCTCTGCGGGTCTTGAATAATCACCACATTGCCAAAGGTCCCGAACTCCTTATCCTCCCGCATTAGGGTTTGCTTGACGCCCAGGTCCCGCTTGTTGTCAATGTTAGCGTACACTAACTGACCCTGATGATTGGGTCCCTCCTTGAAATACAGCACGGTACTCTCAATGTGACCATTGCAGGGCTCCGAACAGCCGCTAAGGAGCCCCGTTAGGAGGCACATCGAAAAAGCCAGCAAGCAGGTTAGGCGCACCATAAGCGAGACAGGAAGTGTGCTGGACGAGCCTTTATATGACTGAAAAGTCAAACGATTCCAGAAACTTAGTTGTAAAATTTCCGGCTTGAAAATCCTCGTTATCCATTAGCGCTAGGTGAAAGGGAATAGTCGTTTTCACGCCTTCTACTACGAACTCACTCAGCGCCCGCTTCATTTTTACAATGCACTCCTCGCGGGTCTGAGCCACAGTGATGAGCTTAGCAATCATCGAGTCGTAGTTGGGCGGAATCTGGTAGCCCGCGTACACGTGGGTGTCGATGCGTACGCCGTGACCACCCGGAATGTGCAGGGTAGTGATGCGGCCGGGGGCGGGGCGGAAGCCGTTGCGCGGGTCCTCGGCGTTGATGCGGCACTCCATGGCGTGCATCTTCGGGAAGTAGTTTTTGCCCGAAATCGGGATGCCCGCTGCTACCTTAATTTGCTCCTTAATGAGGTCATAGTTAATAATTTCCTCCGTCACCGGGTGCTCGACCTGGATGCGGGTATTCATTTCCATGAAGTAGAAATCACGGTTGGCATCGACCAAAAACTCAATGGTCCCTACCCCCTCGTAGCCAATGGCTGAGGCGCCAGCAATGGCAGCAGCGCCCATGCGTTCGCGCAGTTCGTCGGTCATAAAGGGCGAAGGTGCCTCTTCTACCAGCTTCTGGTGGCGCCGCTGAAT
>CALMOO010000385.1 GCA_937871705.1 uncultured Hymenobacter sp. | reverse complement strand
AAACGTATCGAAGTGCCAGTGCAGCACGGCAGCTTTGTCGGGCCAGCCGCGCAGCAGCGGGTGCGCCAAGGCCTTTGCCGAAAAGCGCACCGTCCAGTAGCCTATTTCAGGCTCGGGGTTGCGCCGTACCTCGCCGCCGAGTGCCAGCGCCACCAGCTGCGCGCCCAGGCAAATAGCCAGCGTAATCTTGCCCGCTTGCAATACCTGCGCTAAAAAAGCTTTTTCCTGGCGCAGCCACGGAAAATCTACCTCGTCGTGCACGCTCATGGCACCTCCTAAAATCAGCAGCCCATCAAACTCGGTTAAGGCTGGAAAGGAGGGGTAGGGCTCGAATAAGCGGGTGAATGTCAAGGTATGGTCATGCGCAACCAGCCACTCGGCCGCGTAGCCAGGCCCTTCGTCAGGCAGGTGTTGCAAGCAGTGCCAGCGCATCTAATTACAGGAGTGAGGTTGACAATAGGAATCGGCTGTCATGCTGAGCTGGCAAAGCATCCTATTCCGTTTGAACAAGGTGTTCGGACGGGATAAGATGCTTCGCCAGCTCAGCATGACAGCCGATTGAAGATGCTAGCGATTACGAATTAAAGCGGTTACCAAATCCGCGTTAATTCGTGCGCATTAGTAGTTTTATTCCCACTCAATCGTAGCTGGCGGCTTGCTACTGATATCATACACTACGCGGTTGATGCCGCGCACCTGGTTGATAATCTTGTTACTCACCTCGGCCAGAAAATCGTAGGGCAGGTGCGCCCAGTCGGCGGTCATGCCGTCTACGCTTGTTACGGCGCGCAGCGCCACCACGCGCTCGTAGGTGCGCTCGTCGCCCATCACGCCTACGCTTTGCACAGGTAGGAGCATGGCGCCGGCCTGCCACACCTGGCTGTAGAGGCCGCGCTCCTTGAGCAGGTTGATAAACACGCCATCGGCGCGCTGAAGCAGGTCCACTTTCTCGGGTGTGATGTCACCCAGAATGCGGATGCCCAAGCCAGGGCCCGGGAAGGGGTGGCGGTTGAGAATCTCGCCCGGCAAGCCCAGCGCAGCGCCTACCTCGCGCACCTCATCCTTAAAAAGCATGCGCAGCGGCTCCACGATTTTGAGGTTCATCTTCTCGGGCAAGCCGCCCACGTTGTGGTGGCTCTTGATGGTCACGGCCGGCCCGCCGTGCACCGATACCGACTCAATAACGTCGGGGTAAATTGTGCCCTGCGCCAGCCAGCGCGCGCCTTCTACCTTCTGCGCTTCGCGGTCAAATACCTCAATAAACGTGCGGCCGATGGCCTTGCGCTTCAGCTCGGGGTCGCTGAGGCCGCTTAGTGCCGTGTAGAATTCAGAAGCGGCGTTCACGCCAGTCACGTTCAGGCCCAGCCCTTCGTAAGCCTTCAGCACGGAGGCAAACTCATCCTGCCGCAGCAGGCCATTATCCACAAAGATGCCGTGCAGGCGCGGCCCCACGGCGCGGTGCAGCAGCAGCGCGGCCACGCTGCTGTCTACCCCCCCCGAGAGACCCAAGATGACTTGGTCATCGGGCCCAATAGTATGCTGCAGCGCCGTCACCATCGAGTCCACAAAGTGCTCGGGTGTCCAGCTTTGGTCGCAGCCGCAGATGGTCACCACAAAGTTTTCGAGCAGCTGCTTGCCCTGCGTCGAGTGCGTTACCTCGGGGTGAAACTGAATGCCATACGTTTCCTGGCCGGCCAGCTGGTAGGCGGCCACCGCCACCTCAGGCGTGCTGGCAATGACATGATAAGCAGGGGGTAGGGTCTTAATGGTATCGCCGTGCGACATCCAAACCTGCGTATCTACATGCACGCCGCGCAGCAGGGGCGAGGCCTCATCGAGGCTGGTGAGGCGCGCCCGACCGTACTCCCGAATGGTAGCCGGCATCACTTCGCCGCCTCCCTGCTGCGCCAGCAGCTGCGCCCCGTAGCAAATACCCAGCACCGGCACCTGGCCCAGAATGCCGCTCAGGTCGGGGTTGGGTGAGTCGGCGTCGCGCACCGAGCACGGCGAGCCCGAAAGAATAACGCCCCGCAGGTCGCCAGCGCTGATGCGCTCGGCCAACTGGGAGGCGTGCGTGTAAGGATGAATTTCGCAGAAAACGTGCAGCTCGCGAATGCGCCGGGCAATGAGCTGGGTGTACTGCGAACCAAAATCAAGAATGAGTATTTGCTGCATAGAATCGCAGATTTAACGGATTAAACGGATTGCGCAGATACGCCCACCTGTGGCGGGCTGACTAGGCGTGCTACATTTTTTGAGTCAATTAGCACTAGCTCGTTCTGCCAAACCGGGTAAAAGTGGGTGCAAAAGTACCCCTCTTTCGCCTCCGCTGGCTCGACTAGGGGAGCTTTTTATTGCTGTGCAGCAGACTTCGAAATATATTTTTAATGAATAACATTCTAAAAGTCAGCCTAGTCAGTTCGCCATAGGCGAGCGTATCTGTGCCATCCGTTTAATCCGTTAAATCTGCGGTCTATCTTTGCAGCGGCGAGTCAGAACGACCAGCTCCTGCTGAACTCCCCCAGGGCCGGAAGGCAGCAAGGGTAGGTGGTTGAGCGGTGCGATTTTGGCTCGCTTTTTTTTGCATTTTCCAGCCGGCCCTGAGCCGCGTTTGCCTGCCGATTGTGGTAGCTGGCGCGTAGCTTTGGGCCGGTTCTTATTTTAGCTGTTAGCTACTAGCTGTTAGCTGTTAGCTGCGAAGTATTGGTTTTAAGCCAGTAGCTAACAGCCAGTAGCTAACAAACATGAAGTTTTTCATTGATACGGCCAACCTGGCCGAAATCCGAGAGGCCGTCGACCTAGGCGTGCTCGATGGCGTGACAACCAACCCGTCGCTGATGGCCAAAGAGGGCATCCGAGGCACCGACGCGGTGATGGCGCACTACCAGGCCATCTGCGAGCTAGTAGATGGCGACGTATCGGCCGAAGTGATTGCGACCGACTACGAAGGCATCATCCGCGAGGGCGAAGCCTTGGCCGAGCTGCACCCCAATATCGTGGTGAAAGTACCCATGATTAAGGAAGGTGTGAAGGCTATTAAGTACTTCAGCGACAAGGGTATTCGCACTAATTGCACCCTGGTCTTTTCGGCCGGGCAGGCGCTACTGGCTGCCAAGGCCGGCGCTACCTACGTATCGCCCTTCGTGGGTCGCTTAGATGATATTGGCGCTGATGGCCTGGGGCTGATTGCCCAGATTATCGAGATTTTTGCTAATTATGGCTACGCCACCGAAGTGCTGGCCGCCAGCGTGCGCCATGTGCCGCACCTCATTCAGTGTGCCGAGCTGGGTGCCGATGTAGTGACCTGCCCGCTCAATGTCATCATGGGCTTGCTTAACCATCCGCTTACCGATAAAGGCCTGGCTACTTTCCTGGCCGACCACAAGAAGGTAAACGCGTAGGCCACTTATGAATTATAAATTAGGAGT
>CALMOO010000384.1 GCA_937871705.1 uncultured Hymenobacter sp. | reverse complement strand
GCTTACGTCTTTACCCAGGACTGGGCCAAGGCCAAGCCCGTGCTGCTCGACGTGATTACCAACAGCGGTAAGACCCTGATGCCCTACGCCAAGTTTCGCAATGCTTTTAACGCGCAGAGCAGCAACGAGTTCAACGAGGAGTCGCTGTTTGAGATAAACGTGGACCGCACCACCGCCGGCTACGGCATCTTTGTGGATGGCGCCAATGCTAACCTTACTACCAGCCAGGGCCTCATCTGGTCGCCGAGTATTCTGGGCGACGACGGCACGGAGGGTGGCGCCAACAACAATCTGGGCTACGGCAACGAGTTTATTCACGACAAAAACCTGCTGCGCTACGGCTACAACCTGCCGATTTATTCCTTAGTGCCGAACCCGAAATTCGACGCTAGCAAGCCGGCTTCGCCCACCAACATCCCGCAGGTAATTGACCCCGTGACCAAGCAGAAGTCGCTGGATATGCGCCTAAACAAAACCACTGACCCGCGCCTCTACGTGGCCGCCCTGCAACCCTGGGTGGACTCGGTGAGCCGCGACGGCGGCACCTACCGGCCGGTGGTGAAGTATTCGGGCATCGGGGGCGGCATCAAGCAGTTTTTTCAGGGCTGGAGCCTGAAGAAGTACACCACCACCGACAATAACATTTTCGCCTACAGCGCCGCCGACGGGGCCAACTACTACCTGCTGCGCCTGGCCGATGTGTATCTGCTCTACGCCGAAGCCTGCGCCAACAGCGGCGAGCAGGCCAACGCGCTCGAATACCTGAATAAGGTGAAGCGCCGGGCCTACAGCCAGCCCATCAACTCGCCGTCGAGCTTCGATTATAAGTCTTTGACGGATAAAACGATGGCTACCGACGCCAACCTAGGCACTAACCCGCTCTACTACGAGCGCTGGGCCGAGCTGTTTGACGAAGGCCACTGGTGGTTTGACGTGGGCCGCTGGCGCATCGGGGCCGGTGAAGCTGCCTATTACAACATCACCTTGCCCACCGGCGGCAAAATCGAGTGGGACGAAAAGCGCTCCTACTCATTTCCAATTCCGAACAGCGAGATTAGCACCAACGCCAAAGTAGTGCAAAACCCGGGCTACTAGCCCGATTTTTAGACTGTTCGGCTGGCGGGTGGGCCTTCGTGGCGGAGCAGTCTACTTAGGTTTTCTGAGGCGAAATTGCCTGCGCCAGGAAGCGCCGCAACCAAACAGGAGAAGAACGTAATGGCGCGCATTAGCCGGTGAGGGGCGGGGTAGCGTGGACTCTGCCAGTCAACGCTACCCCCTGGCGCCGGATACAGCGCTGGCCACAGCCGGCAGCACAGCGTGAACCGGGCGCAAGGCCACGACCTATAAGGCATAATGATGCATAAGCACTTGTTTGTTAAGTAATTAATAGGTCATGAAAAACTTGCTCCTATTCGCTTGCCTGCTGCTAGCCCTTCAATCTTTAGCGCAGCCCGCCGCCGTTACTAAAACCAATCCGCAGCGGGTGTATATGCACTACATGCCGTGGTTTGAGACGCCCCAAACGTCGGACAACGGCAAATGGGGCCTGCACTGGACGATGGCCAACCAGAACCCCGACCTCCTTGACCCGGCCACGGGCCAGCGCCAGATTGCGGCGCATTACTACCCCCTCATTGGGCCGTATGCCTCCTCCGACCCGGCCGTGCTGGAGTACCATTTGCTGCTGATGAAATACGCGGGTATCGAC
>CALMOO010000383.1 GCA_937871705.1 uncultured Hymenobacter sp. | reverse complement strand
GTACGGGGTAACCTAGCCGCCGTAAAAGTCGCTGTGCCCGCCGGTACCGCCACGACCTTCCCCAACGGCATCGTCCTGACGCCCGCCACGGCCCTCAGCAACTTGACTGTCACCCGCCGGGCGGGCCTTAGCACGGCCCAGATCAGCTACGGTACTAGCGGCAGCGGCGCCTACCAGGGCATCGACCGCATTTGGCAAACCTCGGTGCCAGTGAACGGCCTGGTGCAGCTGAATTGGCTGTCCGATAACGATAATGGCCTCGCCAACTTAGCTCAAAGTCAGGTCTGGACCCGTACCGCCGCGCCGGTAGCTGGTTCCGACTGGCAGCGCATCAGCCCTAGCCAGAATGCGGCGAGCACCCGTACGGTAACGGGCACGGTACCGACGGGAAGCAGCTTCTCGTTTTTCACCGTCAGTACGGCTGACTCTCCGCTACCCGTCATCCTCACCGATTTCACGGCTCAGGCTGAGGGTTCAGGGGCCGTACGCCTGCGCTGGGCCACGGCTTCGGAACTCAATAATCAAGGCTTCACGGTGGAACGCAGCCTCGAGGGGCGCACCTTTACAGCAATCGGCACCGTGGCGGGAGCCGGCAACAGCCGCAGTACCCACGACTATACCCTGCTCGATGGCCGGCTGCCTGCCGGAGCCGCGCGGCTTTACTACCGGCTGCAGCAGGTAGACCAGGATGGCAGCAGCACCTACTCGCCGGTACGCACGGTCGCCCTAGCCCCGGCAGGCTTGAGCCTATTCCCCAACCCGACGGCTACCCGCCACGCCACGCTCACTGGAGCGGCCGCGAGCACCACCGTACACGTGCTGGATGCACTAGGCCGGCTCGTGTTTATTACTACGACCGACGCGGCGGGCACAGCCATCCTCACGCTGCCTGCTACCCTACCCAGTGGCGTGTACCTCGTGCTTGCTGGCCAGCAAGCAGGACGCCTCACGGTAGAGTAAACTGCGAAGCCATGTTTAAAAAGCCTCAGTCTAACGACTGAGGCTTTTTCTTTGCCCCTCATACGCCAACCCGCCCGCTTTCGCAATCATTATCGCAAGTCACTTACCCGCAGCCAGCGCCGCAACCGCTGGCTGCTCTACGCTGGCCTGGCGCTGCTCACCCTGACGGGGAACCGGTACGCCACCAACTGCAGCCGTCGGCCAGCGAGTGAGCCGGCCGGTAAATTAGTGCTGAGCCGTTAGCTAGTAGTTTGGTGGGATGACAATCGATACCTTCCGTCTACTCGCCCCGCTAGGCCAAATGACGCATGCCCTGGTGCGCGGCACGTATCTAGCCTCGCGCTGGCAAGAAGAGGGCAGGGTTATGCTCTACTACCTGCCCGATGGGCCTAGTGGCTTCTTTGTGGAGATTGGGCAAGATGCTCACCAGGGGCGAGCCGTGGTGGTGCGCAGTTTTACCAGCGCCGAGCCGCTGGAGGACTATGTGTATGGGGTGCGGCTGCCGGAATGGTAAGAGCACAGAAAAGCCCCGGTGCTGCGCAGGGCTTTTCTTCATTATGGTAGAAAATAAAGTCGCTTTTAGCTAGTGGAACCGCCCTAACTCCCTTTGGTCAAGGGCAATTGAATGTAGAACGTCGTTCCCTGCCCTTCCTGGCTTTCACACCAGATGCGGCCGTCATGCAACTCGACAATGGTCTTGATGATGGACATGCCCAGGCCGGTGCTTTTCTCGCCTCGCAGGCCGGGCCGCCGAGCTGGTGTAAACCGCTCGAATAGCCCGGCTTGCAGCTCCGCCGGGATGCCAATGCCATTGTCGGCTACCGTCACCAACAAGTGAGCAGGGTGCTGGCTAACGCTCACGCGCAACTGGCCGCCATCGGGGGTAAACTTGATAGAATTGCCCAGTAGGTTGTTGATGACCTGCAAAAACTTATTCTCGTCAATATCGGCGTAAATGCTTGGATGCGACGATTCAAAGAAGAAGAGGTGGCCGGCCGCCGCCTGCTGCTGCTGATAGTTGTCGAGCACGATATGCAGCCGCTCCACTAAGTTTAAGCGCACGCGTTGCAGGTCTACCTGGGCCGAGTCTAGAAACTCCTGGTCTACGAAGTCGCGCACCAGCGTTACACCTTCCTGACAGGTCTGGCGCATGCGCGCAATCATCTGGTTCAGTTCAGGGTCTTGCAGCCCGGCTACTTTTTCGGTGAAGTAGTCGGCCATTTGCTCAACCAGGGCCAGGGGGCTCGCCAAGTCGTGGGAGAGGATTTCCAGCATGGAGTTCTTCTTGGCCTGGTAGCGTTGCGCGTGGGTCAAGACGGCCTGCGTGCGGGTGATATCCTCAAGGTGGCCACTCAGCAGCACCTGCGCTGGCTGTTCTGGTAGAAAGTAGCCGGTCGCACTCAGACAGAGCCAGCGCGTACTCCCATCTGGGCTGACTAGCCGCAGTTGCACGCCCTTGATGGTGCCGCCAGTGGCCGCATACGCCAGGCGTTCGGCTAAGTAGGGCTGGTCATCGGGGTGGAGCGCCGCCAGCCAGTCCGGTAAGTGTTCGTTGACCTGGGCTACCTGCCCCCCGAGTACCCGCTCGTAAGCTGAACTCACGTAGAGCACCTGCCGGTCAGCTGGGCGGTAACAGAAATAGATGAGCGAAGTGGTCGCGGTCAGGGCTTCAAAGAAAGGAGCGAAGTCCATCGGCTAACACGTAGGAGCAAGGGCAGGCCCGGCAAAAGAGTAAGAATGGACCATTAGAAGAGGTGCTACTAGAGTAGGCGTCACAACAGGAAGCCAAATACAAAGTTCCTTGTTTCAACCCCATCATTAGCAAAAAGCTGAGCTTAAAACTAAGAACTTATGGAAAAAGCCTCAGCCGGTTATCGGTTGAGGCTTTTTAGGGCACTTCTTACATGTTACTTATGTAGGGAACAACGATGAATTGTTACTACTCGAGCCAGCACAAGGACTATGCCCAGCACTTCACCCACGGAATGATACGGGCTCTGGTGGTGCTCACAGCGCTAAGCTTGTTAGTTACTGCCCTAACGGCTTATTATCCGAACTGGCTAGATTTCTTGACTGACCAGCGCGCACCCAGCCAGAAAGTGGTTTCGGTTAACCAGTCGGACTATAGTTTGCTAAAAGCGCTGAGCAGCCGGCTGAAGGAGTTGACGCGGGTGGTGCTTACGGGTTGGCTCGCATAGTCACAACCTTGCCGTAAGTACGTTTCTACGGCTAGGGCAGCGCGAGAAGACATTGCGTCGCGCCGGGATGTAGCGCGATAAACAAGGCTCAGCGAAGGAGCGGAGAAGGAGAGCGTAACCACCGACGTAGGACAAAGAAAAGATTTGATTGCTCAAATGTATATAATAACTTAAATGTTTAATCTATAGTAGAGGATAATTCATATGAATACCCATTCTGCCGCTAGTAATTCCGGGTAAAAACCAACTCCCCTTAGTTGACGAACACTGCGTATTGAACCGTCAGACAACTAAGATAAGTTACCAGCCCACCGTGCTAGATAGCGCTGAACTCGGTGAGCAGCTGCACTAAATGCGGCTCGATGATAGGGATTTGTGGCTGTACTAGGTTGTGGCCCTTCGCTTCCAGGTAGCCCAGCAACCAGTTAAATTCGTTCTGCTCAGGTTGTACCAGCGCCATGCGCCAGTCGCCAAACCACCGCTGGCTACTGGCCAAGTCACTAAGCGCCTGCACCTGGTAGTGGCGCTTATCCTGCCGAATCTTGTCAAACAAGACATGGACGTCTGCGGCGCTACCTTCCAGGACCTGTACGAAGTGCCCCTCGCTATAGCAGAGCAGGCCCGTAATGTGGTGGGCCTCGTTCCACGCTTGAGATTGCTCCTGCAAAGCCGTGAGGTCCGTAACACCGAACGAACGCACGGACCGGCTGCGGTAGAGCAGGTGATGCACTCGCTTATCGAGCAGTTCTAATACTTGGTTGAGGGTGAGCGTCCCTTGGGCGTACTGCTCTAACAAGTCTGATTCGTAGGCTTCCGGAGCCAAGGGGGTATTTGCCGTCTGGCTGATGGCCCAAGCAATTGCGCGGCGACGGACGGCTTCTGTGTGCAGCTCTTTCATACCCCTACTTACGGGGTAGACCTACCAGATAGACAGCGCTCTACTACGTAAAAAGGGCCTGATTAATACTGAGTTTAGCAGTCACACTACGTAGCGCTAAGGAGTAGCAGCCTAGTTGGCGTTGGCCTAATACTGTCTTGCGCGGCATGACATTGCACGAAGTAAAAGCCCGCCCTAGGAAGAGCCTTAATGCTACGGGATTTTCACGCAAGCCGCTCGTTACGCGTAGATGCCATGCGTTGCTGGTGCTCCGTTAAGATCTTATTGATGTCCGCCCAAGTATTCTCTAGGTGGTTATAAAGGCGCGCTTTATCTAGGCGCTCGTCCGTGAGTTCGTCCTGCTGCAAGGCGTGCGTAAGCGTTAGCTTGATTTCTTCTAACTGAGCCGCCAGCAATGCTATTTCGTTCCTCTGCAGGTTATCAGATTGAGCATCCATCATGCCGGCAAAGTAATTATGGATTCTTTGTCGAGGTCTACCTCTGCCCCTTCACAAACCATTTCTCAAACTGCTCCACCGTCACCACTAACCCTGCGCCAGGCGTCACATGCGAAGGGCGGTCAAGTAGAATGGACACGGTGCCATCACCTAGGTACGTCACGTATAGCTCATAGCACTGGCCTAGCTGGAAACCCGCCCAGCCGTCACCCACGATGGTGTCCGCCTCGCCGACGAAGGTGCGGCGCTCGATGTGCTCATCCATAGATGCAAATAGAAGCACAACTTGATTATGCTGGGCTTTTTTTGCACGATACTCACTGCCCGCCGCCACCGTTACCTGACCCGCTGGCCTCGCCGCATTACCCTTGCCATAGTTATTCTACTGCTGCTGACTGCGAGGTGGCGCGCCTACCACACTTGGCAGCCACGCCACCAGCCTGCCCCTGAGCCGCCGACCCAAGTAGTATAGCTTTGCGGCGATGAGTTTCTATTCCTTTTGGCTCCTCTCCCTTGCTGTGCAACTCTACTGGGTGCTCAGGCACGGCACCTTCCTGGCTAACCGCTGCGAGGACGAGGGCGGCGTGAACCTCTACCACTGTGCCGACAAGGGTCGCGGCTTCTTTGTCGAGGTGGGGGTAGATGATGGACGAGGGCAGGCTGTAGTGCTACGCAGCTTTGTGAGTGCGGAGCCGCTGGAAGATTACAGCTATCACGTGCGGCTGCCAAAAGGGTGGGCATGAAAAAGCCCCACTCACCAGAGGGGCTTTAGAAACTATACTTTAGGTTGGATTCTATTAAGAATAGCTAATCGTTGTTTAATTTCTTCGTAAATGTGCATTCCCGTTCTTTCAGGCACTTCTAGTGTCGCGGCAAAGCCATATCGGACGGTGTCATTTTGGGTGAGTCCTGGCGCATCGGAGCGGCAATCCACTTTCAGAATCAGCTTGCCTTCCTTAAAGTACGTTTCGGGACGAGAGCCGACTAGTATGTCGTGCTGCACAGTTCCCCGTCGAATGGTTTTGAAATCAACTCCTTTGCGGTCGAGATCCAATTGTTCACCTTCTGGTGAATAGCCGACACCGTCCACATTATTGACATACAAGCGTGCCTGGCGGTAGAGTCGGGATTGCCACCGGGTCGGGCTGAGCCAGGCCAGGGTAGTAGTAAGTCGCTTCTCAATGCTTACGTTTTCGAGTATTTCAGGCAGCGGAAAGACAAACTCATGGGCTGTTTCAGGAGCAAGCTCGCCCCACCCTAGCAGGATAACGCGGCTATCGGTACAGAAAAGTACACGTTGACTATCCACCACACCATAGCCGAGGTACGGTGTAACGTGCTTCTTGACGTAAGAGGCATGTACGCCGGGCTGCTGCTTAACAAGCTCGTGCAGGGCGTCGCTACTATTACCCCAACGAGCACCATGCACGAGCAATGCCTTAATAAGCACGGTGAAATACTTAGCAGGAATCTGGGCCTGCTCGCTGCCGGTAGCATTCAGATCGTCCAGCATTTCGTGAATCTGGCAGGCCAGGCGAGTTGCCAGTGCGGCCGCGTTACTAGTGCCCCACTGGTAAGCCGTGCTGGTGCGCGAGCCTGTGGGACCGGGCGTGGCAACCAGCGCGCCAGGGGCAATTATGCCGGAACTGGCTGGTTCCAGGTAAAGCCGGGTATGGGTAGCCCTATTTGGCTGCATGGGGCGCAAACGGTAGCATTTGCGCCCACCGGGCATCAGAATATCGGGCTTGATAGAGCCACGGTAGCCGAAGCCGATGCGGCTCATAGGGCTGGCCAGTAATTCATCCACAATCAGGGTGAAGCGGCCCGCTGGGTTCATCCAGGTGCTGGGACCGGCATCACTTTGGGCCGCGCCCACTGTGATAGCGTTGATGGACTCGGAGGGTGCGAGCACCTTACGATTGAAATTACTCGCTATAAGATGCGCGAGGGCGTATCCCTGCATCTGTTCTGGTGTTGATTTCTCGAACGTCTCGATGGGGACGGGAAGCTCAATATCCTCCGAGAAGTTGCCTGCACTGACAATAAAGAGCACATCATACTTGCACGAGAGCCAGTCGAGCAAGCGAGCCCAGGCGCTCATGCTGTGATTAAACGGCCGGGCCGGGTCACCAATAGATAGATTAATAATCTTTACGCCCGGCGCAGGCGGGGGTTGGTCGCCCTGCCCTTTGAACAGGCTGACAACTGCCTGATGCACGACATCAATCGGCAGGCGATTAGGCGGCAGTCGCTCAATAAAACCAGCGGGAAAATTGCTTTCGGGCACCATGATGGGCCGTACATACAGCTTATGACGAAGTGGCTGAGCAGTTTTATCGTTCAGGTCGCCACGCGTGATGAGCGAGGCCATCGCCGTGCCATGTAGGCGGTGCTCAGCTTCGTAAAGCGTTTCGTCTACATCCTCGATGTCGATGTCGAGCCGGCCAGCGAGCGCCACGTGGTTTTGCAGTGGTAAACCGTCGAGCAGGGCCGCAATGGGTGCGCCATCTGGCATGCTTAGGGCAGTATCTGTTTCGGACTCCTCAGGTCCGGGCCCCTCATCGACGTGCCCCGGCCAGAAGGTCTGGCCAAGGGGCCGAAAATACATAGCCTCGGGCGCGTGCAACAGTTGCACTTCTGAGGAACTACTCAAATCATCCAGCAGGCTCAGCGGAATTTGGGCGGCGACGGCGTGGTACTGAATATCCGGAATGAGGGTGTGGGAGCCGGCAATTATTGCTCCACCGCTCATTTCAACACGCTCTCGGAAGCGCTCATACACTGCGCGGGTGCGTTCCAGGTCGTCGTTCTCGCTAGTGTAAGGGTTTGAGTAAGTCCCATTTTTCTTGAGCTTGCCAGCAGGTTTGTGTTTTGCGGTCAGAAACAACAACTCTACTTCGGCCAGCACTTGTGAGGCGTGCACCTCACGCATGTCGTTCACATAATCCTGAAAGCCCGTGTCGCGCAGGCGGTCTTCCACACTATAAAGGCGCACTTTGGTGAGCAGACCAAATAAGTTCTTAAACTCACTTGTGCGCTCAGATTTGAATGGCGCGTTATTTTCGTCAACATAATTCTGCCATAGTGTCAATATTTTGCGCAGGCTGCGCTCGTTACGTAGTGTCAGAAAAATACGACTTGAACTAGGATACTGGGGGTCTATTGGGTCCACCGGTTCTTTCCCTTCAATTTCCTCTGCAGGAGGCAAATCAGCTAAGTTGGCTGTGAAATCGAATTCGTGTCCTAGAAGTTGTAGTTCTTCGACTGCCCTAGCGGACGAGTAAAATTTATCAACGACGTTTTTGATTTCTAATACTAGCACCATCTCTGGCACACTACTTCCCAACTCATGAGAAATAGTAAGGTATTGTGCTTCGATGGTATCCCAGGCTTGTTTGAATTTCTGATTTTGTTCTGCCGGCGTAGTTTTTATTTTTGTTCGTGGTGGTTTGTTGCCAGGGGTATAATCTGCCTTCGTAGCTTGAGGAAAGAATAGAGTAGGTCTTTTAGCCATTAGTGAAATTCTTTTTATTTTCAGCTTCCTGAAGCGAAAAATTTATTATCTCACGCAGGTCGGGGCTGGGCTGGGCAAGCGCATACCTGCGTCGAATAGAAAGGCCAAACTCTTCTATTTCAGCGAAACTAAGGCCGAGCAGTTTGCTGACTACAGTGTTTCTAGGAGTGGGTAGCTTGTGCTCAAAGTCCAGCTCGAAACGTTCTAGCCACTCGCCAATCAATTCCTTACCGGGCTTATCAATCTTGAGTTTGACCTGAAAGCGTCGCCACACGGCTCTATCGAGTAGCTCGGCGTGGTTGGTAGCGGCTACTACAATGACGTAGCTGGGTAGCTTGTCAATCTGCAACAGCAGCGAGCTGACCACGCGCTTGATCTCGCCGGTTTCGTGCTGATCGCCGCGCTCCTTTCCTATAGCGTCAAACTCATCGAAGAACAGTACGCAATGCTGGGTCTTGATGAAGTTGAACATCTTTTCCAGGCGGCTGGCCGTTTCGCCCAGGTAACTGCCGATGATGCCATCGTAGCGAATGACGAACATGGGCAGCATCAACTCGGTAGCCAGTACCTCAGCAATGGATGTCTTACCATTGCCAGGCTCACCTACAAGCAGCACCCGATTGCGAGGCTCTAAGTTGTATGAGCGCAACACATCAGCCCGCTCGTTCTCAGATACGAATTCCTGAATGGAGTTGCATACGAAGCGGTCGAGCAGTAAATGGCGCAGGGGCTTGCGAGGATTAATGGAGTATAAAAAACTTTCTATTTTATCATACAGGACGGGAGTAACAGAGCGGGTGGGAGCTGGCGAAAGACTGGTTTGGGTCGTTTTGAGCACGTCTTCCAACTGGTCAGCCACGACGTTGTGCTGCTTGGTGCGTTCCTCAGCAATGACAGCCTGCACGACCTTCTTGGTCAGGGACGTGTCACCGGATAAGCCAGCTTTTGCGAGTTTTAATAAGAGGTCAGCGCGAGCCATCTAGCGGGGGAGGGCTAGACCCAAGTGGGGATAGCACCTCTTAGGGGTACTTTACTAATGTATTATGCAGTCTTTTGCTACTAGCTTAGCGAAAAACTAAATTGCTTAGTAAAGATAAGCAATTTACTCCACCATATTTATCACGCTAAGATGACCTACAAATCATTATTTATCATAATAATGGCAAAGGGTTTCGACGCAAAGAGCTATATCATAAAAAGAGAACTAGTGAGTGTATGTGACATTCATTATAAGTAGACACAACACTATATATTTTTCGTAGTAAAGTGTAGTGACAGGCGAGGCTGTTAATGTGGTAAGGCTGCTAATGTACAGCGCACAGGCCCATCCCTTCGCCTACCACCGTTTAGATTTCGCCTCCCTCACCACTAGCGGCTCACCCCCCATTACCACTGCTACCTAACTCAATAGCTCCGTCGCCTCGCCTTTGCATTAGTACTGCTACTAACCGCAGCCTGGTGCAACTGGTGGGCCTGGCAGCAGGTTAAGTCGGCGCGTGAGACGGCTGGCCAACTGGCGTACTATCCCTTTATCCACCACTTCCCGAACTCTGGCTCACTCACCACCAGCGGCCCTGCTTTTTCCTACTCGTGCTCGATGCGCACCTTGTCGAGTCCACGGGTGTAACGCAGCAACTCACAATGCAAAAAGAAACGAGCCAGCCTACCCAAAGGCAGTCTAGCCCGTTCACCGAGGCAAGCTGGCAACTAAACCCTGGTAACCCTAAAGATAAAGAATTAACCAAGAAATTCTTTTCTTGGCAAGCTTAAAAAAGGTTAACTACACATGCTTGTACCCTGGGCTGTACCCCAAAACAGCAAAAACCTCGTTTGCAGCTTGCAAACGAGGTTTTTCGTACCAGAGACGGGAATCGAACCCGTACGCTCGTGAAAGCAAGGGATTTTAAGTCCCTCGTGTCTACCAGTTCCACCACTCCGGCAAGTGCAAGTGACCTGCACAAAAAGTAAAAAAGGACGCTGCATGGGCAACGTCCTTTTTTGAGCGGGAGACGAGGTTCGAACTCGCGACCTCGACCTTGGCAAGGTCGCGCTCTACCAACTGAGCTACTCTCGCTTGAGGTTTATCGCTGCGGCTAGCGGCGAATGGTGATACAAAGGTAAGCAATGATTTGAGCAAGTCAAGGAAACCTATGTTTTTTTCCACTTGCAGACAGGTTTTGTCTTCATTTTCAGGCTGAAAAATTTTGGAGGCCACCCTACCCCTCCTGCTAGCGCTGAACTTTACCTACCAGAATACTGTGCAAGCCGGACGTAACTTTGTCAGGCTTACCCTTGCCCCTACGGGCAGAATAATTATATTCCTTTTCTATGGCTGCTCCCAGCTCCTTTACCGTTACGGCGGCCTCCGAACCGCACCGCGTGCGTACTCGTCAAATTATTCGTGCGCACCCCGAGGTGAAGCAGCTTATGACCCGCACCCCAGCCACGTTCTGGATTGGTCTGGGCTGCGTGCTGGCCCAGGTAGGGCTGGCTACGGCGCTACGCAACCAGGCATGGTACTGGTCGGTGCTGGTGGCTTACGTGGTAGGCGCCTTTTTCTCGCACACGCTGTTCGTAGTGATTCACGAGGCAGCGCACAACTTGATTTTCCGGACGCTACGGGCCAATGTGGCTACGGGCATTCTGGCCAATTTTCCTTCGATATTCCCAACGGCAATCAGCTTCAAGAATTTTCATATCAAGCACCACGTCTTCCAGGGCGTGCACGAGTTAGATGCTGACTTGCCCGACTGGTATGAGGCCAAGCTTATTCGGCATTACTCGATAGGCAAGGCTGTTTGGCTGTTTTTCTTCCCGGTATTTCAGCTTATTCGCACGTTGCGTTGCCGCGAAGTAGCAACCATTGACCGTTACGTAGTGGCCAATATTGTGGCGCAAATAGCCTTCGATGCGGCCGTGGTGTACTTTCTGGGCTGGACGGCGCTCGCTTACCTTTTTCTGAGCTTCTGGTTTTCGGTAGGGCTGCATCCGCTGGGCGCTCGCTGGATTCAGGAGCACTACCTCACCCTGAGCCCTGAGCAGGAGACATACTCGTACTACGGCCGCCTGAATGGCGTCAACCTAAACGTAGGTTTTCACAACGAGCACCACGATATGCCAAGCATTCCCTGGAACAATCTGCCCAAGCTTAAGGCAGTAGCGCCGGAATTCTACGAGCCCCTGCTGGCGCACACCAGCTACACGAAGCTGTTCTTACAATTCTTGTTCGACCAGGAAATCAGCCTGTACTCACGCATTACGCGCCGCGAGCGCGGCACTGCTACGCTGCGCGACCAAAGCGTACCCGACCGGGAACTCGTGAGTAACTAAGCTGGAGCCTAATTAAATTTTTGACTGGTAAAATCCAAAGGTGAAACCTGGACCGTAGGTGCCTACACAACAGTTTTTAACTTTTCTTTTTTCAGTTTCATGAAACTCTCCTTTGCATCACTGGCGCTGGTCGCTTTGCTCGGCACCGCAGGCATTCAATCGGCTTCGGCTCAGAAAGCTAAAACCGTTATGGTGGGCGGCGCCCCCATGTACCCCACCAAGAACATTATAGAAAACGCTGTTAACTCAAAAGACCACACTACGCTGGTAGCCGCCGTTAAGGCCGCCGGCCTCGTGGAGACGCTGCAAGGCCCTGGTCCGTTCACCGTGTTTGCTCCTACCAACGAGGCGTTTGCTGCCCTGCCCGCCGGTACGGTAGACAATCTGGTGAAGCCCGAAAATAAGGAAACCCTCACGAAAATCCTGACCTACCACGTGGTGGCTGGTAAAATGACTTCGGCCGACTTGGCAAAGGCCATCAAAGCTGGCAACGGCTCGGCTACCCTCAAAACTGTGAGCGGAGGTACGCTGACGGCTATGATGAAAGGCAAGAACATCGAACTGAAGGACGAAAAGGGCGGAATTTCGACGGTTACCATTGCCGACGTAATTCAGAGCAACGGCGTCATCCACGTTGTTAATAAAGTGTTGATGCCTTAATAATTAAGGCAAGGTTTGAGCTTAAAAACCGCTACTCGAATGTCGAGTAGCGGTTTTTTTATGCTAATTGACTAAAATCAAGACAGTATTCATTTTACAAATACTATAAAACATGTATATTAGCCCCCAAATACCACTTAACTAAACATTTCTATTATTCATCTATCAGTACTTTTAATATGCTAAATTGCACTTCTACTCTAAACAAGGTCAGATTACTGTGTTTAGTTGGATTTCTGACTTCTCAATCGGCTTGGGCCCAAAGCGGGCAGGATGCGGTAGGCAAGCTGGACAAAGGCCACAAGGTGGGCGTGTGGGAATACTACGGCCCCACCACTACGGGCGAGCGCGTTGTTATTCAGCGCTACGACCACGATGCACATAAGCTGCTCTACTACCGGCCGTTTGCCGTGAATACTTACCACGCTGAGCTAAGCCCCGGCGATTGGCAGTACGTGAGGCCCGACCAGCCACCACAGTTTATCGGTGGCTACACTGCACTGTCTAGTTACACGTCGAAGCTGGTCTACCCTCAGGCATCGCTTGAGCAGCATGTTGAGGGACTAGTTGTTGTGACGTTCCGCATCGATACCTTAGGCCATGCTCAAAACTATCGCCTCACCAAACGCGTGAACACCGAATGCGACGAAGCCGCGCTGCTAGTGGCGCGCACCATTCCGCAGGCCTGGGTACCGGCCCGCCTAGGCTCGCACGCGATTGCGGTAGAGTATGAGTTGCCTTTCAATTTTCGCATTGGCCAGCACTAGTTGTGCCTTTGCTCTACGCCAGGTTTCAACTACTTACCAGGCCTTAGTCCTGCTAGAGGTGCTATAGTGTTGCTGGCTTAGTTCTTAATGATAATTTAACCTGGCCTGGCAAGCAATAATTAACAAGCTCCAACTCTTGGCTTAGAGCACAAGATGGGTAATATCCTGCTGCTGCTAAAGTCTGAAGCAACAACTTCATTTACAGCGTAGGCAAAGCAATTGCTAGTTCACCACCATGCAGCAGCCAACGAAAGTGCTACTCGGATACCCGGGTAGCACTTTTTGTTTTGAATTGATTATAACCAATATTATCTTCATCACCCAAATAGGATTATGCAGTATATTAGCTCCATATTTAAGCAGAAATAAGATATTTATGATAATTATTTTATACAAACTATAATATGAATAATTGTACTTATCTCATAAAAATATTGTCACTAGCGGTAATCTTTGGAGCCTTTTCCATCCAATCGTCCTGGGCCCAGAGTGGGCAGGATGCGGTAGGCAAGCTGGACAAGGGCCACAAGGTGGGCGTGTGGGAATACTACGGCCTTACCACTACAGGCGAACGCGTTGTTATTCAGCGCTACGACCACGATGCGCATAAGCTGCTCTACTACCGGCCAGCGGCCGTTACTACCTACCACGCTGAGCTAAGCCCCGGTGATTGGCAGTATGTGAGGCCCGACCAGCCGCCACTTTTTATCGGCGGCTCACCGGTGCTGGCGGGCTACATCTCTAAATTAATTTATCCACAGGCGGCGCTCGACCGGCACACAGAAGGCATAGTAGTCGTGACGCTCCGCATTGACACGCTGGGCCGCGCTTCCGACTACCGCCTCACCAAGCATGTGAGCACCGAATGCGACGAAGCTGCTCTGAAAGTGGCGCGCAACATTCCGCAGGCCTGGGTGCCGGCCCGCATGGGCTCGCACGCGATTGCGGTAGAGTACGAGTTGCCGTTCAATTTTAAGCTGAGGTAGTAAGAACCCGCGCCGAGCCGTATGTTGGGGGTATGAAACATACTCATTGGGTTAGTCGCTTATACCTATTACCGTTGGCCCTGCTCGTGCTGGCGGGCTGCGACTCGACACCCCGCGAGCGCCAGGCGGCTGTGCGGCAAGAGCTAACCAAGCTTGATACGGCGGCCCGAGCCTCGGGCCGGACACTACGCCGGGTAGGCCGGCAGGTGGCGCGCTTCGACTCCAGCAACCATGCCCGCCGAGCGGTGCCGCTTTCCTCCCAACGGCAGCAGGCCTTCGATAAGCGCCTGCTGGGCAGCTACGCTGGCCACTTGAGCAAGCTGACGCCAGCGACTATTGCGGGCGCTTACGCGCAGCTCTTGCGCGAAACCCGCGCCCTGCACCAAAACTGGGAGCTTCGCGAATGGGACTATGCCCAGGCAACCTACCGGAGCCTCAATGAGCAGCTGGCCCGCGTGCGCCTCGACCTGCCCGCCCGCGACGAAGTACGCATTAGGGCGTGGCAGACGGAATTTACCGCCTTGCGCGCTCAGCGTACGGCCAAAGATTTGCGGGCTGTGACTAAAAAGGGATAATTAGTTGTTAAGAGTAGAGGCCTAATGAGTAGCACTAGAGTTGTTTAGAACGACAATCGTTAGTCCTTGATGCTTAACCAGTAACTACTATTTACAATGGCTACCCCTAAGCCGGAGAATATCATTGTCCTTGACTCTTTCTACGAGCCTTTGGCAGCCCATTTGGCCCGCACGAAGCTAGAGGCGGCAGGCATTCCGTGCTTCCTAACTAATGAAAACCTAATCTCGCTAAACCGGATGTATAGCCCGGTGGCGGGCGGCGTGCGGCTGCACATCTACCAGCGCGATGCTGCGCAGGCCGCCGAAGTGCTGCGCGAGTCGGCTATAATGGAGGCCTCGCCAGGTGGCCTCGCCGCCGTAGGCGCGGCGCCCAAGACGGATGGCTCGCCTTGCCCCAGATGCGGCTCTACGGAGGTGAGCTACGACGCGGCGGCCGAGCCAGGGGCGGCGCACTGGTTTGTGGCGTTGCTGTCGCGGCTGCGGCGCTACCCCCTGCAAGGGCGTGCACACCACTGCTTTAACTGTGGGCTAAATTATTAGACAGCAACCATTTAGGGGTTTGGCGCTTAACATTTCGCAGTGTTTGCGGCTTTAGCTTAGCATGGAAACTGCTTCAAAGAAGGTAGCCCTCATTACGGGGGCTAATAAGGGACTGGGCCTGGAAATAGCTCGCCAGCTCGGGCAATTAGGCATTGTGGTGGTGCTGGGGGCGCGCCAAGGCAAGGCAGAGGCCCCGGCGGCCGAGCTGCGGGCGCAAGGCCTGGATGCACACGCAGTAGAGCTGGACGTGACCCACGCGGCCGACATTGCGGCCCTACCCCCCTTTCTGGAAGCAACCTTCGGTCGGCTCGATATTCTGGTGAATAACGCTGGGGTGCAGCTAGATGAAGGCCCTGAGGTGAGCGTGGCGGCCCTGCGCCAAACATATGAGGCCAATGTGATTGGGCCTTATGCCATCACGCAAGCGCTGCTGCCATTGCTGCGGCACTCGCCGGCTGGCCGTATTGTAAACCAGAGCAGCATTCTGGGCTCGCTTGCTACCATCAGCGCGGGGCAGGGCGGCGACTGGGCCACGCCAGGCTACACTTCTTCGAAGGCAGCGCTGAACATGCTGACCATCGTGGCGGCCCAGCAGTTGGCGTATACCAACATCAAAGTCAACGCCGCGCACCCTGGCTGGGTAAAAACCGACCTGGGTGGCCCCAATGCGCTGCTCGACGTGAGTGAAGGCGCTAAAACCGCCGTGCGCCTGGCCCTGCTGCCCGCCGATGGCCCCACGGGCGGCTACTTCCACGACTCGGAGCACCTACCCTGGTAACGTGTTAGCTAATTAATATTTAGCTATTTGTTTGTCAAATTAGCGAATAAAATTCGGTTAGTTTTTGGCTATTACCCGGCGATTACGGCTGCGGGAGGGGGTAGGCGCAGGCTTGGCTGGTCGGGAG
>CALMOO010000382.1 GCA_937871705.1 uncultured Hymenobacter sp. | reverse complement strand
GCTTGCGGATGTTGGTGGCCAGCGTGCTCATGTCGTTAAACTTTTTGTTGGGGCGGGTGAAGTCGTCTTGCCAGCAGCAGTCGTCGGGCAGCAGCGGCGAGAAGGACGCCCAACCCGAATCGACCACCGAAAACGGCCGGTTGTCGCCAGTCGGCGCTAGGTCGGCGAGTAGCGCCGTGTGCTCCATAATCAGGGCGCTGGAGTTGCGGCCGTAGGCAAAGTACCAGTCATTGATGCCGTACACCGGTTGCTTCGGCAGGCGCGACTGCTCGCACATCAGGTGGCAAAAGCGGCGCACGGTAGCGAAGGTGTTTTCCTTTTTCTCGTTCTGGGTAGTCACAATGGTAGCCGCGGCCAGCGTGCGGGTGCCGAGCTCCACGCCCACGCCACCGCTGGTCGTGTCCAGGTTGAGCTGCATGGTGCCACCACCCACCTGCCAGCTGCAAAACGCCGCGCAGCCCGTTTTCACCCCAAAGCAGGTGGTCGCGTCGCCGCCATCGTGCTGGATAAAGTACCAGGGCAGCCGCCGCGCCGCCTGGGGCGCTCCCACTGGTCGCCGCAAAGAGTGGCGCCGGCGGCCAGCGCGTACGGCCAGCGCAATTGCACCTCGCGCAACGCCCGCGTCGGTGCCTGCACTGCCACTTGCAGCTCGTGCTGCTGGTAGCTCAGACGCACCGTCACGTCCTGGTAAGTCCAGGTTTTCTGGTCGGTTGACGTAAGGGCGTGTACCCCATCGGCCAGCTGCACAAACACGGCTTCGGGCAGCCGCAAGGCAGGGCGCCTAGGGGCGGCTTCGCCAAGCGCCGGCCAGCACAAAAGGCCGCCCAGCGTAGTGCCGCTCAGCTGCAAAAAGTGGCGTCTTTCCATTAGTAGAAGTAGGTGATGGGTGGGAAAAAGGAGCTGCAGCCCGTCAAATAGCTGGTAGTAGAAGCAAGCTAAGCGAAAGAGGGCGTGGCGAGTAGTGTAATTAGTTGGCAAGAATACTTCGGCAGGATGTCGCTCGCTAGCGATGCCGGCAAGCACCCCCGGCTCTAAAAGCGCAACTCATCATACCGAAGCTAATATAATCTTTACTAAAAGCTTTTAGCAGAACTAACACGTCGGCCTATCCGAGGCCAGGGCATTATTGCGGCGCAAACAAGCACAAACGCCCGAGATTGGCCAGCCACGGTAGCCTTCACAGCTGCACCCCCGGGCTCAGCAGCCGGAACACCACGGCCATCATAGCCAATGCCACGGCAGGCCCCCAGAGAGCAGCCCGCAGCATAGCCGGCGCCACCGGGGCACCCAGCAGGGCGGGCTGGTGCACGGCCGCCCCAAAAGCCGCCCCCAGCACCATGCTACTCATAGG
>CALMOO010000381.1 GCA_937871705.1 uncultured Hymenobacter sp. | reverse complement strand
CCGTGGAGCTGAAGGACGTGGCCGTGACCGGCCAGCGCCTGCAAGTGCCCGCCAACGACACGCGCCGCCTCTACCCCGGCGTGGTGGCCAACACGGTTATCGACTTTGCTAACATGCCGGCGGCGCAGTCGGGCATTCCTATCTTCTCGCTGCTGCAGGGTCGGGTGGCGGGCCTCACCATCAGTGGAACCCCGCCCAACCAGAGCATCCAGATTCGCAACCAGGGCACGCCGCTTATTATTCTGGATGGGCAGCGCGTCGATGCCGACGTTATCAACACGCTCGTATCCAGCGATATTGAGGCAGTGGAAGTATTTAAAGGAACCGAGGCCGCAATTTTTGGCGGCAACGGTGGGGCCATCGCCATCTATACCAAGCGCGGCGACCGCAACTACAAAGGCGAGGACAAGAACACCGTTACCCAAGGCCTCACTACCGTGAAGCTGCCCGGCTACTACCCCGCCCGCGAGTTCTACCGCCCCCACTACGGCGCGCCCGTCCTAAATGCCCCCGAGGCCGACCCGCGCCGCCTCACACTCTACTGGAACCCCGCCCTGAGCACCGATGCCAAGGGCGAAGCGGAATTCATCTTCTACACCGCCGATGGCAGCGGCAACTACCAGGCCACCGCCGAAGGCCTCAGCCTTACCGGCGAGCCCGGCCAGGGCACCATCTACGTAGCTCCCCGGCGCTAATCCTCCGACGCTTTGCCAAAAAAAGCCCCGCTACTTGGTAGGTAGCGGGGCTTTTAAAGTTTGGTTTCTAGCTCAGGGTACTAAGCTCTGGCAATTTGGCCGGGCACGGTCCGCAGCACATAAGCCATCATGCGCCGAATGCGGAGCAGCTGTTTGGCTGTGGTGCGCCGGGTAGGGGGTAGGGGCCGCGCGCGTTTGGCTGATTTTGCCTTGGCCGTGACAGCTTGTGTGTATTCAAGCCCCGCAACAAAGCGTTGATGCAGAGCACATAAGTCAGTTTTTTGAGTGTCCATAAATAAAATAGCACATAGAGAATCAGACGGCTACTACCTCTTCAGCACCTAGTTCGGCCAGCAACTGTTGCGCCCTGTCTACCCCCCTGATGCCGTCGATAGTGACTTGTAGCTTGTCTTTCTGGTCCTTCATACGGGCCGAGCGCGGGTGGGTTTGCACAAAATTCAGCAGCCGCCCAAATTGCTCGCCCTGGAAGTACGCCTCGTGCCCAGCGCCGGCGGGCAGGTAAGCGCGCAGCGTATCGCGCTTCAAGGTCAGCTTCTCGAAGCCCAGGCGGCTGGCCTGCCAGCGCAGCTTCACGATATCCACGAGCTGCTGCACCTGCTCGGGCAGGGGTCCAAAGCGGTCCGTGATGCTGGCCACCAGCTTGGCCAGGTCCTCGGGCTTTTGGCTGCGGTCGAGCTTAGCGTAGAGCTGCAAGCGCTCCGACACGTTGCCCACGTAAGTGTCCGGAATGAGCACCGGCAGGTCAGTTT
>CALMOO010000380.1 GCA_937871705.1 uncultured Hymenobacter sp. | reverse complement strand
CGGCTGGGCAGCGCGCCTTAATGTATTCTACTTCCTTCTTCCCTACCCCCGCCAAGACGGTTGAAGTAGGGTGATTGGGGTCAACTTCGTGAATCATCTTGGCGATGTCGTTCACGGCGTCCCACACCTTGGGGTTGGTGTAGTCGAGGTTCAGTTCGTTGCCGATGCCCCAGAGCAGTACGGCCGGGTCGTCTTTGTACTTGAGCACTTCGGCTTTCACTTTTTGCAGTTGCGCGGCCACGGCCGCCGCGTCGTTGTAGTCGAAGCCGTGGCGCTCGCGGGCCACGTCGAGGCCCAGCATCACCGTTAGGCCATTGGCGCGGGCGGCGTCGAGTACTTTAGGCGCATCGTTGGTGCCCCAAGTGCGAATGGAGTTGCCGCCGTAGGCCGCAATGCGCTCAGGATATTGGCTGCCGCCTGCCCCTTTTACAAAATAGGGCTTGCCGGCGCGCAGCAGTTCGTAGCCGCCATTTGCTTGGCGCACAGATACTTTTACGGGGCCAGCGGGGGGTAGGGCTGCGGCTAGCGTGCTGATGAAGGTGGCTAGAACTACTGGCAAGCCATAGCAAAAGAAATTGTTTTTCATGAGGTGGGAATAGGTATGTCTGGCAAAAGTAGCCGGGCCATGCGCTTATTCTCAGCCGTTGTTTCAAGATGATTAGTAATGACTCAGCCAAAAAACAGCACGTCCTGCTGAGCTTGCTGAAGTAGCTTGCTCGCGCCACTAGGATTACTACCTAGCGATTCGAGCGAGCTGCTTCGACAGGCTCAGCAGGACGTGCTGCTTACTTTTCCACAATGTATGCTAGGCCTGTTCCTCAGTGGGTGGCGTGCCGCGGAAGGCATCCAGCTTGGTTATGGAAGTGAGCTTCACGGGCTTGTTCTCTTTGGCTGACTGATAGATAGCCTCCATGATGCGGTGGTCCTGCAAGCCTTCTTCGCCGGGCGTGTAGGGCGTTTTATTCTGGCGCACGCACTCAGCCATGTGGTCCATTTCGAGGGCAAACTGGTCTTTGGCGGGGTTGCTGGGCTGCTCGGTCATTTGCTTGCCGCCGGGGGCGTGCACGCGCTCCTGCTTCAGGCCCTTGTAGGTGAAGGCCGGGTCCATCTTGATGGTGCCAGTTTCGCCGTGCACCGCGTAGCTCTTAGCGTTAAATGAGCCGTAGCCGGTCATGCACTGCGAGATAACGCCGCTCGGAAAGCGCAGCGTGAAGCTCACGTTTTCCTCAATTTCCTTGAAGCGGTCGTCGCCGGGCGTGCTGTAGATGTAGGCCTCTACTTCAGAAGGCTCCTCGCCGAGCAAGAAGCGCGTGGTATTGAGGCAGTACAAGCCCACATCGGGGAGCGCGCCGCCGCCGGCCAGGGCTTTTTTGTGGCGCCACTGCTGGTCGTGGGCCTGGTTTTGGCAGTTCATCATCTGGATGAGCTTGGTCTTGCCGTAGGTTTTATCGCGCACCGCCTTCTGGGCCATGCGGTTGAGGGGCTCGTACTGAATGCGGTAGGCAATCATGAGCTTTTTGCCGGCTTTCTGGCAAGCGGCAATCATTTCCTCGCACTCTTTCGACGACGTAGCCATGGGCTTTTCGCAGAGAATGTGCTTGCCCGCCTTGGCCCCGCGAATGACGAACTCGTGGTGCATAGCGTTGGGCAGCACGATGTAAATCACTTCTACTTCGGGGTTGTTCTTGAGGTTGTCGTAGGTCTGGTACGAGTAGCAGCTACTGGGCTTAATACCGTATTGCTGAGCCACTTTGCTCATTTTGTCGGCTTCGCCGCTCACCAAGGCCACCGGCTTGGCGTGCTTGCTTTGGCCAAAGGCGGGGAGTATCTCGGTGAGGGAGAGGCGGCCCAGGCCCACAATGGCGAAGCCAACGCGGCGGTCGGGCGCATCGGGGTTGAAGGGGTCGTCGGACTTAGGGTCGGTGGGGGCTTCGAGCGATGGTAGCTTGATGTCGAGCGGGCCCGAGGGGGGTAGGGCCGCGCCGCTGCCCAGGTCGGCGGCTTCGGCGGCGGCCAGGGGCAGGGCCCCGGCTACGCCAACGGCCAGCAAGCCGCGCCCGGCGTGGTTGATAAACTGGCGGCGCGAGGTATCGCAGGCGGCGGGCTCGGCCACGCGCGCCGACGCCTGGTCGAGGGTATTAGCGGTGGAAGTTTCTGAAAACATAGCTAGGTAAACTTGGATGAGAGAAGTAGTGCAGCTTGCCTGTACGTGTCTGGGCCGCTTAAGTGTTGCCGGCCGCCTCGGTAAGCGCAGCCGTGGTAACCGTGGCCAGCACTTAGCGGTTAATGCTCCCGTCTGTCGGTGCATGGCGCCCGGCCAGTGACCCTTGCTGCCACTGGTGAGGAAGACTGGCCGCCCGCCCGGGCGCAGTGCCCGCCCCGGCAGACAGGTGTATTTACTTTTAAATTTCTACTCAATGCCTGCACTTTTCGAGCCGCTTACGCTGCGCGGTCTCACGCTCAAAAACCGCATTATTGTCTCGCCCATGTGCCAGTACAGCGCTGTAGACGGCTTTGCCAACGACTGGCACCTGGTGCACCTGGGCAGCCGCGCGGTGGGCGGCGCCAGCCTTATTATCCTGGAAGCCACGGCCGTATCGCCCGAAGGCCGCATCACACCCGACGACCTGGGTATCTGGAAGGACGAGCACATTGACTTCCTGAAGCGCATCAACACCTTTCTGGCAGCTCAGGGCAGCGTGCCGGGTGTGCAGCTGGCCCACGCCGGCCGCAAAGCCAGCACCTACGCGCCCTGGAAAGGCAACGGCGCCGTGGCCGAGGGCGGCTGGCAGGTAGTGGCCCCCAGCGCCGTGCCTTTCACGGAAGGCTACCCGCAGCCAGTGGAGCTGGATGCGGAAGGCATTAAGAAAGTTATCGCCGATTTTCGGAGCGCCACCGAGCGCTCGGTAGCGGCTGGCTTTAAGCTGATTGAGCTGCACGCGGCCCACGGCTACTTGCTGCACCAGTTTCTCTCGCCGCTCAGCAACCAGCGCACCGACACCTACGGCGGCTCGTTCGAGAACCGCATTCGCCTGACGCTCGAAGTAGTGGCGGCCGTGCGCCAGGTGCTACCCCCCGATTTTCCGCTGGTGCTGCGCATCTCGGCCACTGACTGGACGGAGGGCGGCTGGAGCGCCGAAGACTCGGTGAAGCTCGCGGCCATTCTCAAAGACCGCGGCGTCGATTTGATTGACTGCTCGACGGGTGGCAACGTGCCGCACGCCAAAATTCCGGTCGGCCCCGGCTACCAGGTCGAGTTTGCCGAGCGCATCAAGCGCGAAACCGGCCTGCCCACCGGTGCGGTCGGCCTCATCACCACCGCCGCCGAGGCCGAAGCCATCGTGGCCAACGGCCAGGCCGACTTGGTGCTGCTGGCCCGCGAAGAGCTGCGCGACCCATACTTTCCGCTGCACGCGGCGCACGAGTTGGGCGCCGATGTGGCCTGGCCGCCGCAGTACGACCGGGCGAAGCCGCGGGGGTAAGAAGCGTCCTCCTAGCTCAACCTCCGTCCTTACCCCCGCAAAAATCTGCAAGGCCGCCCCAGCTGACGCTGGGTAAAAGCAAAGCCGGGAAATAGCGCGTTCGACCGCAGAGCGCACTATTTCCCGGCTTTTTTGCCCTCCACGAGTAGGTCAACCCTGGTTCGTTACGAAGCGGGCCGTCACGAGTAGCTGCCCCACGTGGCGGGTAGTGTGTTCGGCGGCGTGTACCAGCAAGCCAATGACCGTGCTTGGCAGCTGCGCCCGCCCTACCCCCCGCCACTCGGGCAAGGTGGCTTCGGGCGTGGCAATGAGCTGCGCCAGAGCCACATCTACTTGCTCGCCAAATGTTTGCACCAGCTCCGGCACCGCGCCGGGGTGGGTAGGCGGCTGGCCTTCGGCGGCGAGGTAGGCGAGTTGGGTTTCGCTCAACGCTTCGCCGCGGGCGTAAGTGAAGGTGCGGTCGAGTACGCCCGCCAGGTGGCGCAGATGGAAGCCTACGGAGGCCAGGCCCAGGGGCCGCTCGGCGAGCTTTTCGGCAGGGAAGCTGGCCATGATTTCCGTTACTTCTTCGCGGGCCTGCAGCAGGGCGTGGGCTACGGGCTGTAGCAGGGGCGGCACCGCAGGCAAGGGGCCGCGCAGCCAGACTTCGGGCAGCTTGGGGGTAGGCATGGCAATGAGAAAATGTGGCTTACGAAAGCGGGCGGCACCTCAGCCCTGCCGAGCGTGGCTCCTACCCCATCCGCCTTAGCGCGGCTCCGTGAACTAGTACTGCTTTATGGTACCCTTATCTGCCTGGGCGTGGGTAGAAACGTGCAAGTAGTCGCCCCACACCTACTTGGCTGCTCGTGCTCAGTAGTCAAGAAGCTCGCAGCAGGTAGGGGTAGGCGCATTGCTACTGTGCTCTTAAGGTAGCGCGAAGCAGCAAAGATACTGACCGCTTTTAGCCGGCTGGCAGCAGCTATTTGCGGCCAGCCGTACCTTTGAGGTAGCGGCCTAGGCGCCGCCTTAGTCTGCTTTTCATGTCTGCATTTCCTGCTTCTGCCCTGCTGGCCGCCGCCGCGCAGTTTGGCACCCCGCTTTACGTGTACCAAGCCGATACCATTCGGGCTCAGTACCACAAGCTTACCAGTGCCTTTAGTGGCCACCCCACGCGGTTTTTCTACGCCTGCAAGGCGCTTACCAACGTCGCCATCCTGAAGGTGCTGCTGGCCGAAGGCGCGGGCCTCGACTGCGTGAGCATTAATGAGGTGCAGTTGGGCTTGCACGCGGGCTTTTTGCCCGAAAACATTCTCTTTACGCCCAACAGCGTGGCCTTCAGCGAACTGGTGGAGGCCAAGGAGCTGGGCGTGAATCTGAACATCGACAACCTGTCGCTGCTCGAGCAGTTTGGGACCACATTTGGCGGCTCCTACCCCGTGTGCGTGCGCCTGAACCCGCACATTGAGGCCGGGGGCAACTACAAAATCTCGCCCGGCCACATCGACAGCAAGTTTGGCGTCAGCATTCATCAAATGCGCCATCTGGAGCGGGTAGTAAAGGGCACGGGCTTGCACGTGCGCGGCCTGCACATGCATACGGGCTCCGAAATCAAGGATGTGGCGGTGTTTTTGCGAGCGCTCGAAAT
>CALMOO010000379.1 GCA_937871705.1 uncultured Hymenobacter sp. | reverse complement strand
CACATGCACGTGCTGTATCTTGGCCGCGCCTTGCGCCCTTAGAAGCCTGCTAACCGCAGTGTGCGCGTGGCTGGGTGCAATCGCAGCCTTTGCAGCCGCCTACTACTTGTTTTTGTAAGTTCTCCACGCCGCCCCGGTGGCCACCTGCTTAGCATGGCTCTTTCAACACTGGACTTTCAACAAGCCAGGATTAAGCAAGTATTATTTAAATCGCGGCTCCGCTCGGTGCTCTACGGGGTGCGCGAGGCAGATGCGGCGCTATTTTCGCTGGCCGAAAATCCGTTTGGGCAATGGCTGGCTACGGTCGTGAAACCGCACTACAGCACCCGGCCCGAAGTGCGCGCCCTGGAGCAAACCCTCCAGGCCACCCTCGAAGCAGGCAAAGCCCTCGTGGCCCAGTACCAGCGCGGCCAGATAGAAGAGGCCCGCACCGGCCTCTCCACCGTCAACACCTACTCCGACAAAATGGAAGAACTGCTCCAAACCCTGGAAAAAGCAGTAGTTAATGACTAGTAACTAATAGGGGACGTGATGCAGAGCGAAGCAGAACGTCTTCCTAGTAGTCACCAGTCACTAATCATTATGCCTCTTCGCCGCCGGCTACGACGACGAGCATGTCGGCGGGGCTGAGGTAGGTGCGGGCCAGGGCTTGCAGGTCGGCGGCGGTGGCGGCCTGAGTCTGGCGCACCAAGTGCTGGTAGTGGTCGGGGCGCAGGCCTTGCAGAATGGTGTGGCGGTACTTGTCGGCCTGCTCAAACACGGTAGCGGTTTCGCCCAGCAGCTTGCCCAGCGTATAGTTCTTCACGGTTTCGAGTTCGTCGTCGCCGAGCAGCTCGGTTTGCAGGCGCTCCAGCTCGTAGGCAATTTCCTGGCGCGTCGCGGCGGCGCTGTCGCCCTTCACATCGGTGCCAATGACGAGCGCCGTGCTCACCACGCTGGCCTGGATGCCGTAGGTGAAGCCCTTGTCTTCGCGAATATTTTTCATGAGCCGCGAGCCAAAGTAGCCGCCCAGTATCTTCACCAGCAGCAGCAGCTCGGGCGTTTGCGCCTCGCCCAGCGCCGGCCAGCGCCGGCCCACCCGCAGCGAGGCCTGCAAGCTGCCCTCGACGGGCACCTGCACTAGGCCCGTGGGATAGTTGCTGGCAAGCGAGGGGGTAGGCAGCACGGCAGGCACCACGCCACTCACGGGCTGCCACTGGCCCAGCAGCTCGGCCACCTGGGCGCCCAGCTCCGCCACGTCGCCGCTCAGAAAGATGTCGGCGCTGGCCGGCGCATACGCGGCCGCGTGGAAGGCGCGCAGTTCCTGGGCGGTGCGCTGCTTCAGGGCGGCTTCGTCGAAAGGCCCGCCGTAGGGAGAAGCTTCGCCAAACAACTGCCGGTTGAATTCCTCGCTGGCCCGGAAGCTGGTTTTTTGGCGCTCAACGCGCATGCTCTGGCCGATGCGGTTTTTCATTTGCTGCAGCTCGGCCTCAGGAAAAGTGGGCGCGGCCAGCACCTCGTGCACCAGCGGCAGCAGCGTGGGCAGGTGCCGCGCCAGGCAGTAGAGCGTGAGCGTGGCGCGGTCGGGCCCGGCCTCGCAGTCGAGCGCCGCCCCATAAAAAGCCACCTCATCGGCAATCTGGCGGGCCGAGCGTGTGGCCGTGCCTTCGGTAAGCAAGCGCGCCGTTAGCTGCGCCAAGCTGGGGGCGGGCTCCTGGCGCTTGCCGGCGGGCACCACCACTTGCAGGCGCGCTACGGGCTGGGCCGCGTTGGCCAGCAGGTGCAGCCGGGCGCCATTAGGCAGGCGCTGCACGTCGGGGGTGGGTAGGGTTAGGTCGGTGAGCGGGTGGGTAGGGGGCGGGAGCAGACGGTTTAACACGGAATTTAGCTTGAGAGTAGAGCGAGTAGACAGAGCCGCAAAGAAACAACTAGTGGGCGGGCCCAACATACAAATACGCCTGCTCCCGAGTAGGAGCAGGCGTATTCGCGGGTGATTTCTTGGTTAGCCGCTCAAACGGCCGGTGCCGGTACTTAGTTCAACGGCGTGCCCTGCGTGCCGCCCGCGCCGTTCTCGTCAAAGGCATCGGCCAGCTTGTTCAGGTTGAAGTGCAGCGACACCCGGATGGTCTGCGCCAGCGGGTTAGCCCGCGAGTTGGGCACCAGGTACGTGCCGTCGACGCCAAACACCGACAGGTGCGCCCCGAGGCCAAACGACAGGTACTGCCGGTCGCCTTTGTTCGGGTTCTCGTAGAAGTAGCCCGCCCGCGCCATGATGGTATTGTTGTAGGAATACTCGAAGCCGCCACCCAGGTTAATTTCCTGAAGCTCCTCCTTAAACCCGCCCGGCGCGTCGCCGAATGAGTTGAAAATACCCGAAATAATGCCCTGCTGCTGCCGCTCGGTATTGATGCGAACTACCTCAGGGTCGTTGGGCGCCTTGCTATTGTCGTAGTAGGGCGAAGGCACCAGCAGCTTGGTAGCGTCAACCGTGAACGTGATTTTATTGTAGGCATCAATCTCGCGGGTGATAGCCGTACCCAAGCGCAGCGTAGTTGGCAGAAAGCTGGATGTCTGCGGGTTATCGTACACCATCTTATTGCCTAAGTTGGCAATCGACAAGCCAAAAGCCAGGTTGTAAGCACCCGGCCCGATGGTAATGTCTTTGTTGTAGTACGCGCCCAAGTCGGCGGCAAAAGAGTTGCCGGCTTGCGCATCGTTGCCGCTGTAGTTGCCGATGAGGTTCGAGCGCACGTAGCGCCCCGTGATGCCTACCCCGAAGTTCTCGCCCAGCTTCTGGCCGTACGAAACCGTCACGGCATACTCCTTCGGGTTGAAGCTGCCGTTGGGCAGGTTTTGGCCCGTGCGATAGTCAATCTGGCCCAAGTCGAAGTACAGCAGCGACGCGGCAAAGGCGCCCCGGTCGCCAACTTTGCCGTAGCCCGAGAGGTAGCTCAGGCTCATGTCGTCGGTCACTTGGCGCAGCCAGGGCGAATACGACGGCGAAAAGGCGTACTTATAATCCACAAATCCCAGCTTGCCAGGGTTGTAGAAGGCTGAGTTGGCGTCGGGCGAAGTTGCTACCCCCGCCTCGCCCAGCGACGAGCCGCGGGCATCGGGCGAGAGCGTCAGAATGGGCACAGCCGTCGTAATGGTGTGCGGACTTTGGGCCAGAGCTGCTGTGGCCGTCAGTAGTAGCAGAGCCGGCGCAGCGGCCAGCGGGCGTAGAAAATTTGCCGTCATGTAGGGGGTAGTTTCGACTTACGAACGCGAGCAGAAGCCTAGAAAGGAGGTAGACAAGCGCTTGGCTGAAATGAAAGAAGAGTATTGATTATCACGGGTCAGCAAGCTCAGCATGACAGCCGTTCTAAGGATAAGTTTTAGTTTAAGAGCACTAATTTTTCAAATTTAGTCACAGTCTGCTGGTCAGTTAGCGAGCGCACGCTCACGCGGTACACATAAACGCCGCGCGCCAGCTGGTCGTTGTAGTCGTCGCGGCCATCCCAGGTAAGCTCCTGCTCCTGGGCGGTGCCCGCGGCCGGTACGTGGGCGGTACTAGCAAACATATTAGCGCGCAGTGTTTTAACCAGCCGGCCGGCTATCGTGAAGATTTGCACCTGCACTTCCAGCTCGTTGCCGTAGCGATTGTGGTCAAAATGAAAGGTTGTTTTGTTGCTGAAAGGGTTGGGATAGTTCAAGACATGGTCGAGCGCCAGCTGCTCGGTTTGCGCCGCAATGAACTCTACGCTGGCTTCCGCCGAATTATTGTAGGTATCCCAGGCTTTTACTTTAATCACGTGGGGGCCGGGGGCTAGGTCGTGGTAGTTGTAGCGCAGTTGCCCGTGGGTAAAATCATCTACGGCGGCCGTATACGAGTCGTTGACAATCACCAGGTTAGTAGCCACATTATCCAGCGTTGCCGTCAGCTCGTGCCCTACCCCAGCGTTTGAGGTGTTGATGCCCGATTTATCAAAAAATTTACCTAATAGCAAGGAGTTCAGTCCCGTTGTGCCGCCCGACGCAAACGAGTCATCGTTCATGAACAAGTGGATTTCGGGGGGGGTAGTATCGGCCAAGGAATTTTTGGCAGCCTCGCCGATGGCGGCCTGCTGGTAGCCTTGCGCATCCACCTGATTAGTAGGGTCGGCGGCGTAGAGGCTAACCTTGCCCAGTCCCACATTGTAATTAATGTCCTTGGGCACCACGAATTTCACGCTAAAGCGTCCGGCCCGCACCGTGGCCTGGCCGCCGTACACAATGTTTTCCTGCGTCTGCACCGGCACGGGCGTGCCATTTTGGTCACCAAGGGTATTCACCGTTACGGGCTTATCAAAAATTGTGATGTCGGCCGTGCCGTTAAAGCTGGCGTTCAGCGCCCGGTTGTTCTCGATGTGGCCACTCAGCCGCACCTGGCCCAGGGCGCGCAGCGTGTCGGGGCTCAGCAGCAGCGACGCCACCCGGCGGCCGTTGACGGAGTCGAGCACCACGCGCTGGCGGGGGTAGGCCAGGCGCGTAGTGGGGTCGGCGAGCAGGGTGTAATTGCGATTGTTGAGGTCGCCAGCTGCGGCGGCCACCTTGGCTAGCTGGCTAGCCGCGCCGAGATAGGGCAGGTCGCCGGCCGAATTGCGGCTCAGCACTTGCGTGTAAAAGGCATCGACAAGCTGCGTATTCTGGGCCGAATACACGACCCGCGTAGTCGTGAAGAGGCCCACCGCGCCGCCATTCAGGTTGTCGGTAAGCACCGACTCGCCGGCCGAGGTATAATCGGGATTATCGTAGGTGCTCAAGTCACAGGTGCCGGTCACGAAGAACGTGAGCCGGTTCTGGTTGGTGAGTGCCAGCAGCGAGGCCGTGGTGATAATGCGCTCATCGGCCAGGCCCATTGGGCCACCGTGGCCGGTGTAGCCAATCATCAGGGAACCCTGGTCGAGGGCTTCGTTAATAGCCGCCTCGGCGGCCGGCGAGCGCTGCCCAGCAGCTACGCTTTGCTGCGGAAACAGGTCGAGGTAGGCCTTGCGAATATTGGAGGCCGGCTCGGCGCGCTGGATATCAGCCGCAAAAATCCCCTCCGACTCCGTCGTAAACGTCATGCCCAGCTGAGGGTCATTGTCGTCGGCGGTGAGGGTAATGCGGTTGCGCCACTTGCCAAAGCTGGCCGGCGTGTCGTAGGCAATAATCTTGTCAACCACGGCCTTAGCCTGCGCATCATCTTTCTCTCGGCCGTAGGACGGGCGCACTGGCAGGCGACCCACCCCAATATCGCAGGCTTCGTAGCGGTTACTGAAAGTCTCGTCCCAGGTGCCCTCGTTGTCATCGAGCAGGCCGTAGTAGTCTTCCGAAGCGTAGCTCGAGCGGCCGTCGGCATAGCTGCGGTAGCCATCAACGGGCAAGAACGACTCGCGCGACTCGTAGGTCGGCACGCAGTTTTGGTTGTAGCGGTCGGCATCAAGGTTGGCATCCTGGCTGAATGGCCGGCGGCCGGCAGCCCACCAGGCGGGCTCTTTGCTCTTGTCGTTGAAGGGCGACGACTTGTAATCGTACGAGGCATCGCCGAATAAGAGCAGGTAGTTACGGTGGGTGCTCGGGTCGGGGTTGCGGTCGTACACCTGCTTCATCAGGTCGCGGATGGCCGTCACGTCTTGCGCCCCCGAACTGAACTCGTTGAACACCTGCTTGGTCGTAACCACCGCCACGTTCAGACCATTGTACTCGCGCCGGTGCTTAGCCAGGTTCTCGGCTTGCGCCTGAAAGGGGGGGTAGGACACAATTACCAAATCGAGCTTGCCATCCGCATTCAGCGCGTGCAGGTTTTGGTTGGCAATTTTACCAAAAAGCCGGGGCGCGTCGAAGGTGCCGCCGGGCTGCAAGGCCACGTATTCGCGCAGCGAGTCGGTGTACGCCACGAAGCTGCCGCTGGCATCGAGGGCCTGGGCGCGGGCGCGGCGTGGGTTGGTTACCTCCCACACCTGCGCGCCGCTGGCCGTGTTGCTAACGGTGTAAGTGCCCACCGAGCCAGCCCCACGCAGCGCGAGCGAGCGAAACTCCAGCGCCGAGGCGCTCAGCCGCAGCTGGCGCTGCACTAGCAGCTCCAGGTAGTCGAGGTAGCCGCTGCCAGAGGCGTCGCCCGAGGCGAAGCTCAGCGTCACGCTTGGCGCGGTTGGGCTGGCCGGCAGCGTCGGTGTGAAGCTGGCCGTGTAGGTATTAGCCACCGTCGAGAAAGAGGCCGTCGTCAAGGCT
>CALMOO010000378.1:3482-7152 GCA_937871705.1 uncultured Hymenobacter sp. | reverse complement strand
AGGCCAACTACCACCGCGCCCGCCACACCTGGGGAAGCGAGGCCGATTTTCTGTTTGCGTTTCAGTACGCCAAAACCCAGGGCTACCGCAAAACCCTCGACCGCCTCTGGCTCGATACCAAGTACGGCTGCGACCTCACGCAGCACTGGGGCTTGTTTACCTCGCTCAACTTGCTGACGCAGTTTGCCCCCGGCTACTCGTACGATACCGATAGCCAAGGTGGCGCGCAGGCTAGGCAAGTTTCGGGGTTCTTTGCGCCGGCCTACATCACCAGTGCCTATGGCATAGAGTACCATTCCTCGACGAGGTTTCGGCTGCGGTTGTCGCCGTTTTCGCCGCGCCTGACGGTGGTGCGCGGCATCGAGCGGTTTCAGGGCGCACCCACTGATATTATTTATGGCGTGAACCCAGGGCACAGCACGCGCTGGGAGGTGCTGGCAGCCCAGGCGCTCGCTGAGCTAGACCAGCCGCTGGGCCCAAACGCTAATCTGAAGTCCCGCTACCTGCTATTTGCCAATTACGAAACATTTAACATTCAGAAGATTGACCATCGCCTTGACCTTACTCTCACGGCTAAGGTTAATAAATACATCAGCGTGAGCTTCGGTGGCATCGTGCTCTATGACTACGACCAAGATGCTGGCGTGCAGTACAACCAGAACCTGTCCCTGGGCATTCTGCTCAGTCGGGAGCGCGCCGCTACCACACCGTAGCGGTTGCGGCTGGGCTTGGGGCTAATTAGTAGCCGTGCTTAGCAAGAGCTAAGAGTACCTTTGGGGACGTTTTAAAAGACATTTTATGCCCCGAATACTACCATTAGCTGCGAGTGCTTGGCTAGTGCTACCCTTGGCTGCTCAGGCCCAGCAGCTTGCCGCGCCGGCCGATAGTGCCCGCAGCCTGCGCGAAGTAACCGTGTACGCCACTCGCCTCGGTCAGCTCGCTGGCCAAACCGGCCGCTACGTAACCGTGGTGCCGGGCGCCAGCATCAGCCGCTACCCCGTCACGTCGCTCGACGACTTGCTACGCTTCCTACCCGCCCTCGAAGTGCAAAGCCGCGGCAGCATGGGCGCGCAGGCCGACATCACTTTGCGTGGCTCAACCTTCAACCAAGTGCTGCTGCTGCTCGATGGCATGCGCCTGAACGACCCACTTACGGGCCACTTTGCAGGCTACCTGCCCATTACGCCGGCCGAAATTGAGCAGATTGAAATCGTGCGCGGCCCCGGCGCGGCGCTCTACGGCCCCGATGCAGTAGGCGGCTTCATCAATATTGTTACCAAAACCTTCGCTGCTACCCATCGCCCTGACGGCACTGAGCTGGCGGGCACCTTCATGGCCGGCGAGTACGGGCTGAAAAGCACCAACGCAGGTTTTTATGGGCAAGACAAAGGCTTGCGCCTGGCCGGTGGTATTCTCAATAATACGGCCAGTGGCCAGCTACGCGATGCGCCCAGCAACGGCCAGCGCAACGACGTGAAGCTGAATACCTATTCGCTATCGGGCGCTTACCAGATTACGGAGAAGTTCAGCGCCGCCGCGCGCGCCAGCTTTGACCGGCGCGACTTCAACGCCCAATATTTCTACACCACCAACGCCGGCGACCAGGCCCGCGAAACCGCCAGCCGCGACTGGTACCAGGGTCAGCTGCGCTACGAGTGGAACGACCGCAGCCGCACGGAGCTGCAAATAGTAGGCACGGCCAGTACCGACCTCTATGTGTACACGCCGACCTCTGTGCCCAGCGACCACCTCATGCACTACCTCAACGTGCAGGGCCAGCACCAGGTGCAGCTGAGCCCTAAAGTGCGCGCTACCTTGGGTGGGCAGGTCGACCGCCGCGCCATCCAGAGCAACGACCGCGGTAACCACGACACTTGGCACGCCGGGGCGTTTGCCGTGGCAGTGGTGGCGCCTACCCCCGGCCTCAACCTAACCGGCGCTCTACGCCTCGACCACGACCAAGCCTATGGTACCGAGTTGGTGCCGCAGCTCAATGCCAGCCAGCAGCTCGGCGACAAGCTGACCGTGCGCGGCGCGGTGGGCCGGGCCATTCGGGCGGCCGATTTTACGGAACGCTACACGTCTAATGTGCGCCCCGGCATTGTGCCCACCGGCTTCAACGTGGGCAACCCTGGCTTGCAAGCTGAGCATACCATTAACTACGAAGGAGGATTCGACTTCCAGCCCTGGCAAGCCCTGACGCTGCGTAGCACGTACTTCAACCGCTACGGCCGCAACTTGATTGATTACGTCAACCAGTCGGGTACGCAGGTTATCGAAGCCACCGGCTTCACTAACCTTAACCCTAACGCCACCTACCGGTTTGCGCAGAACCTCTTCGCCGTTACTACCCAGGGCATCGAAACGGAAGTAGCTACCCGCGCGCAGCTTACCCCTGGCCTGCGCCTCGATGGCACCGTGGGCTACACCTGGGTGCACCTCAACACGCAGGGCGATGTAGCCTCTCAATACCTCTCTAACGTGGCGCGCCACTTGGTAACCGGTACCGTGAGCCTGACGCACAAACGCTTCACGGCTACCCTTAGTGGCCTCTATAAGAAGCGCGATGCGCAAGCCGCAGCCACCATCAGTCGTGAGCTGACGCCGAGCTACGCTGTTTTCAACGCTCGCCTCGACCTCGCGCTGCTGCCCGAGCGCGTGTGGCTCACGGGCCAAGTGCAAAACCTGTTCAACGCAAAGTACGCTGACTTACTGGGTGCCCAAATGCCGACTCGTTGGCTTATGGGCGGTGTGCGCGTGGCACTGCGCAAGTAAAGAGAGTCTAAAGAACGTCATGCTGAGCTTGTCGAAGCATCTCTGCCGAACGATGCCCAAACGGTGCGGTAGAGATGCTTCGACAAGCTCAGCATGACGTTCTTTTTTGCTTCTTCAAAACCTGTATTTTTACTATGGAAGTAGCTGTAAGCCCACGCCCTGCCCGCACCTTAGTGCTGGTGGCAGCCTTCGCCGCGGTGTATATCGTGTGGGGCTCCACGTACTTGGCTATCAAGTACGCCATCGCCACGATGCCGCCGCTGCTCATGGCAGGCAGCCGCTTTCTGCTGGCGGGCGGCATACTCGCGCTGGCGGGCCGCGCCGCGGCCGATTACGAAAAACCAACTCTGGCCCAATGGAAAACGAGCTTCGTGGTGGGCGGCTTGCTGCTGGTGGGCGGCAACGGCCTGGTCGTGCTGGCCGAGCGCAACATCCCGTCGAGCCTGGCGGCGCTGCTGGTTGCCACCGAGCCGTTCTGGATTGTGATACTCGGGTGGCTTTGGCTGCGCAGCGCCCGTCCCAATTGGCAAGTGGTACTGGGCCTACTACTTGGCTTTGTGGGTGTGTATCTGCTGGTTGGCGAGCAGCTATTTGCGGGGGCCGGCGCGGGCCAGACGCAATTGTGGGGGGTAGGCCTGGTGTTGGCTGCTGCTTTCAGCTGGGCCGCGGGGTCCATCTACGGCCTGCGCTCGCCAGTGCCGAAGTCGGCCGTGCTGGCGTCGGGCCTGCAAATGCTGGCGGGTGGGGCGCTGCTAGTGCTGCTTGGGTCGCTCACGGGCGAATGGCGCGGGCTGCGCCTCGGGCAAATAACCACGGCTTCGTGGCTGGGCTTCGGCTACCTGGTAGTGTTCGGCTCGCTAGTCGCGTTCACGGCCTACAGCTGGCTCCTGAAACA
>CALMOO010000378.1:0-3472 GCA_937871705.1 uncultured Hymenobacter sp. | reverse complement strand
GTCGGTGGTGCTCATCACCACTCAGCAAAAAAAGGAGGGGTAGGGCCTGAGCGGGGCCAGTACAAGGCATGTTGTTTGCTCCTGCCAGAACGTACCTTGCTCACCAGTAACCGCCACGCTATGCGTCATCTACTACTACTTATTGCTTTCATACTAACTAGTTTGCTAGCAGAGGCGCAAGTTGCGCCTGGTGCTGCTGATTCGGTGCTGCGAACAGAGGTGGCGCCCACGCTTACGCCCGATACAGTAGCTGCGCTGCACAATCTCTACAGAACTAAGAGGCGTGCACTGCCCAGGGTGCTCCTTGGTACGGCCGTCATCTTTGCGATAAGTTTTTTTGTCAAAGACGTTTTTACGTCTTCAACTTCTACTTCTGCATATGACGGGTATTTTGTGCCCTATTACTCGGTAGTTCTAGGAGTGCCCGTTCTAAGCGGTGAGATGCTGTATTTCAGACAGTACAATCGACGCCACGAGCGGCGTGCCGTAGAGGAGTTCAACGCACACAAGCTGCGCCTCAGCACAAAGGAGCAATTGAAGCCCAAATATTTTCACATAGGGCAATAAGCTTCTCCTCCGCAGTACGGCACAAAGCGCAAAGCCACACGCAACAAAATGACTGCGCCACATCCCGTCAGCCTGGTGGCGCTACTGGTCGCCACCGAACCGTTCTGGGTTGTGGTGCGGCTAGCTCTGGCTGCGCGGCCCCGGCCCCGGCCCCAACTGCATTGTGGCGTCGGTAGTGCTCATCACCACTCAGCAAAAAAAGGAGGGGTAGGGCGAGCCAGGTTAAGTTTATAAACTTCGCAAAAACCGACTTCATGGAAATAACGCCAGAAGTGTTTGCTGAGAAAAAGCCATTGAATTACAGATAGTTGCATTTTGTAAAAAGGATTTTTGAGCTAATTAGCGCGCAGTAGCAGAGGTAGGGACCAGCGTCGTACTTCGCCCTTTCAACCCACTGCCCACTGCGATGCGCCATTTGCTACTCCTATTGCTGCTCTCACTTAGCGGCGGCCCGGTTTCTGCTCAAATTAATTCGCCCTCAGCTCTGCACGATACGCTAGCTACTACCCCACTAGCCGTAGGCCAGTGCGACACGTTGGCTGCTATTCACAACCTATTTGCTAGTAAGCGAAAGAAACGCCTTCCCACAATTTTAATAACAGTTGGAATAGCGGGTTTAAGTGCTGCAATACTAAGCAGCACTGCTTCATCAGCTTTGCTCGACGAACGGGCGCTTGCAGCTGGTGCTCTTATTATTGCGGCTATCCCGGCAGTCTTAGTAGAGTTGGGTTACTATAGCACTTTCAGCCGTAGGCAAGAGCGGCTGGCTGTCAAAGATTTTTATAGACACAAGCTATCCAAGCACCTATTAAGAATGCTCAGCCCCAATTACCTACCCTAGACATGTCCGTTACTATACCTCGCCCTTTCAACTCACTGCCCATTGCCATGCGCCATTAGCTACTCTTGCCGCTGTTGGCCAGCGGCGGCCTAGTTTTTGGCCACCGTGTCGCGCACCCGCTACCCCGCCGCCCAACTCAATGACGACCATATAGCGGCTGTTTGCCGCCAATCGCCGAAAGAACAAGTAGGTAATGGTCGTAGCAACAGGAATTACCACAATTAGGAGTGAGAAAAGTGCTGAGGGCGCCAGCCACTTACCTTCGGGGCAACTTGAATGCACTTGTTGACTGATTTTCCTATGCGAAACATGTTCTTCCTAGCGCTGCTGCTCGCCGTAGCTGGCGGCACTACTGCTCTCCCGGCTGCCAAGGCCCCGGCCGCTCCCAAGCCCGGCGTGGCCATTATTGCCTATTACGCTGGCAATGACACGGGCTTTCGGCAGTATCCGACCGAGAAGCTCACGCACATTATCTACAGCTTTTTGCACCTGAAAGGCGCGACTTTCGCCTTCGATAAGCCCCAGGACCAAGCCACCGTGGCGGCGCTGGTAGCCCTCAAAACTCAGCACCCGCAGCTAAAAGTGATGCTGTCGCTGGGTGGCTGGACCGGCTGCGAAACCTGCTCCCAGGTGTTCGCCACCGAGCAAGGCCGCACCGAGTTTGCAGCCTCCGTCAAGCAGGTACTGGCCGCTACCCACACCGACGGCATCGACCTAGATTGGGAGTATCCGGCTATCGCTGGCCCGCCCGGCCACCGCTTCACGCCCGAAGACCGCCATAATTTCACGCTGCTGGTGCAGGCACTGCGCACCGCGCTGGGCAGCACCTACGAGATAAGCTTTGCCGCCGGCGGCTTCCCCGGATACCTGAAAAACTCCGTGGAATGGGCCACCGTGATGCCCCTGGTAAACCGCGTCAACCTGATGAGCTACGACCTCGTCAACGGTTACAGCACCACCACGGGCCACCACACGCCGCTGTATTCCACTTCCAAGCAAATACCCTCGATTGACAACGGCGTGCGCTTTCTCGACTCGGTGGGCGTGGCGCCGGGCAAAGTTGTTATTGGCGCGGCCTTTTACGCGCGGGTTTTTGACGGGGTCGCATCTGCTAACCAGGGATTATACCAAGCTGGCAAGTTTAAGAAAACGTTTGATTACCAGAATTTTGCCGATAGTCTGTCGGCAGCGCGCGGCTTCGCCACCCACTGGGATGCCGTAGCCCAGGCTCCATACGCCTATAGCCCAGGCCGGCAGGAGTTTGCTTCCTTCGACGATGAGAAATCCATTCGGCTGAAAACCAAGTATGCGCGGGATAAACACCTCGGGGGCATCATGTTCTGGGAGTTGACCGGCGACAAGCCCCGGCACGGCTTGCTGGATGCCATGTACCAGGCTGCCCGGTAGCGCCCCCAGGGCGACAAAAGAGCTTCAGAAGCAACCAGCAAGCCCGACCTTTTCGCACCGTATTTTTGTTGATTAAAGCCAGCCCGCTTGCGGGCGTATCCGCGAAATCAGTTAAATCCGTTAAATCTGCGATGAAGGTTTGCCTTGCCGAAAAGCCCAGCGTAGCCCGCGAAATTGCCCAGGTCATCGGGGCCGACCGCCGCATGGATGGCTACTACGAGGGCAACGGCTACCAAGTCACCTGGACGTTTGGCCATTTCTGCCAGCTCAAAGAGCCCGACGACTACCGCCCCGAGTGGAAGCGCTGGAACCTCCACGACTTGCCTATGATTCCGGACACGTTCGGCATCAAGCTCATGCGTCGCGACGAGGGGGTAGTAAAGCAGTTCAACACCATCAAGCGCCTACTCGACGAGGCTACCGAAGTCATCAATTGCGGCGACGCCGGCCAGGAGGGTGAGGTCATTCAGCGCTGGGTAATTCACGAAGCCAAGTGCCGCAAGCCTGTTAAGCGCCTCTGGATTTCGTCGCTCACCGAAGAAGCTATTCGCCAGGGCTTCAATAACCTGCGCGATGGCAAGGAGTTCGACTCGCTCTACCAGGCCGGCCGCAGCCGCGCCGTGGGCGACTGGTTGCTGGGTTTGAACGCTACCCGCC
>CALMOO010000377.1:1339-2313 GCA_937871705.1 uncultured Hymenobacter sp. | reverse complement strand
GCCATGCTGTTGGTTAGCGGCTGACCTATCTGCATACTATCCCAGCCATTTTGCCGATCCAAGTAGAACGTGCTCCCAATCCACTCCTTTGATTGGACGGTAGGCCCTCCACAGGCTAGCAGCCCAAGTATAGGTAGTAGGCAAAGGAGTACATAGCGCTTCATCGGGGCGAAGATAAAAAACCCTCGCATCGACGAGCCTTTTCGGTGGGTTGCTCGCAGGGCTTTGGGAGGGTGGCTTGGCAAGTCCCTTATGGCTGCTGAACGATTAAGCAGACCTGCGTCTCGTCAAGCAGGGCAAACTCCCATAAGCCCCAGGGCTTGCGTGCTACTTGGTTGCCATTGGGATGCAGCAGCTCGGGTGCCGCCTGTTGCACGTGCGCGAAGAGGGCGTGGATGTCTGTGGTTTCAAGGCGCAGCTCTGGCCGATCCTGCGCAGCCAATGCCGCATTCTGCGCCAGGTGCACCTCGATGGCATCTTTGGCCAGGATGCAAAAGGGCTGCGCACCCGTTAGCTCTTCGTAGCGCAGCTCGAAGCCGAGCCCCTGGCAAAACAAGACTTAACCGACGCGCATATCGGTGTAGAAGATGGTTGGAATCAGCTTGAGCAGGGACATGGGTAGGTGGTCAGGCCGACCGGGAAGATGCGGGTTGCGAGAGCGGCGAAGCTCCGGAGTTCAGCGATGAAAGATAACGAAGTTCGAGCCTTGCGAATTACTGCCCATAAGCAGCAGCGGGACCGTTTCGAGCGTAAAGCTCGTAGGGGTGAGGGAGCGAACGTAAAGCACGCCAGGAGTTGGGGTACTATTACCCGGCGCCCCAAAACCAATTATCTCCCCGGTACGGGTGTAGGTCCCGCTTGCACGTGCGGGTACGGAGGCATTCCGCCCAAAAGGCGCGTAGTCTACCTTCGTATAAGTGGTAGCTGTAAAATCGAATTCTTGTCGGTGGGCAACGGTCGTATCCTGGCTTATC
>CALMOO010000377.1:0-1329 GCA_937871705.1 uncultured Hymenobacter sp. | reverse complement strand
ACCATGCGTTCCGTATCGGCTTGCCAGTGCCCCAGAAAGGGGTCAGTGGCCTCGGGAGCATCTTTCTTGCAACTGGTAAGACCTGCTAACAGCAAGCTCAGAAGTAACAGGTGTTTCATAGGAAGGCAGGGATATACGCTTGTGTATAGTCTCGCAAAGCTATTGACTTCCTGCCAGCAAGAAAACCTAGGAATAAGCCTAGTGTACTAGCTGAATAGCTGCGAAAGAATCAGCCTGTGTCTGCCCCCGTCGAGGTTCGCTTCCGCCGGACCCAGCCCGAGCGCGTGCGGCCGCTGCTCGACACGCTGACGGCGTTGGCCCTAGTGCGGCCGACACCGGAGGGGGCTTGGCTGGCCCCGATGGTGACGCCCTGCGCGTGGCTGACCAGGGTACCCAGCAGCAGCAGAGAGGAGAGTAGTAGCCGCCGGAAGGCGGAAAGATTGGTCATGCGAACAAAAGGAAGTAATTACCTAAAAGCAAGAGAACACCTGCACGTGGCTAGCTGACTCTTACTCTACCACGCAGCGGCCGCTGAAGCTGGCTGTGGCCGTGAGGTAGCGTAGCACGTAGCTGCCGCCCGCCAGGCCCGCCAGGGGCACTTCGCCCTGGGCACGGCCATCTACTGGCAGGGTGCGCACCACGCGACCCAGCATATCAAGCACTTGCAAAGTACCCGTCCCGACCGGGCCGGTGTAGAGGTAAGTAGCCGGCTGCCCTCCTGCCACGCGGGTCGGATAGACCGCAAAACCAGCCGCTTGGGGTGGGCGGGCCACCGTGCGTACCGGCGAGGAGGTGATAGCGCCGCTCAGGTCGGTCTGGCGTAGGCGGTAGTAAAGGAGCGTCGCGCTGGGTGGGAGCTGACTGTCAAGCAGCGTGTAGTCATGGGCAGCGGCGCTGGTGCCCGCGCCAGCCACCGTACCGATGGCAACGAAGTTGTATCCGTTCAGGCTGCGCTCGACTGTGAAGCCGGCATTGTTGAGCTCCGAGGCAGTCGTCCAGGCTAGACGCACAGCAGCTGGGCCTTCGGCCTGGGCGGTGAACTCGGTGAGCGTGACAGGCAGCGGCTGGCTGGTATTGCTCACGGTGAGCACGCCCAGTTGCGTGACGTTTGCCGTGAAGCTGCGGGCGCTGGCGCTGGTAGCCGCTCCTTGCTGGGCCCAGGGGCCGGCGGCCTGGTCGGCGCGCCAGAGCTGGGCTGGCGTGGTCGTATTAAAGCCATTGTCATCGTCGGCCACCCAACTTACCGTCACGGAGGCGGGGGTCGTGGCGCTGGGCTGCTGGCCGGCCGTCACCTGCCACATCCGGTCGATGCCTTTGTTGGTGCCGCCC
>CALMOO010000376.1:1306-2833 GCA_937871705.1 uncultured Hymenobacter sp. | reverse complement strand
CCCAGCAGCAGCCCAAAGGTGGTAAGCACCAGGATTTCGCCTAGCACCTGCCAGCTGATGGCCGCACCCGTAGCACCCATGGCTCGGCGCACGCCCAGCTCGCTGCGACGCTGGCTGATGTTGAGCCACAGCACCCCAAACAGGCCTAGGGCTACGTTAATAATCAAGAAGATGCACACTACGCTCAGGATGGCTGGTGGGGTCAGTCTCACTTTCAACTGCGCAATGCGCATTTCGGTTAAATAGTCAATGCTGCTGTGCCAAAGTGGGTTAATAGCTCGAATATCATCGCCAATCTGTTTTTCCAATGCCGCTCCGGCCCCCGGTCGCACCCGCACTAGCAGCTTAGATAATGCACGTGTAGTATCCTGCGGACCTACGTACCGAAAGAAGCCCGGCTTTGGCTCGCTCAGCTCGCCGTCGGCCCGATAGGGGCCGCTCACGCCCACGATGCGACAGCGCTCGTCACCGTTGCGCACTACCTGACCTACCGCCGCCTGCTCCGGCTCGAAAAGCTGCTCGCGCAGGTGCTCGTCGATGACGATGGGCACTAGGTTGGTAACCTCATCGCGGCGGTCAAACCAGCGGCCCTCTTTCAATTGCACCCCCATAACGTCGCGCAACTCAGGGCCGGCGCTGTAAATATTTATATCCCCGGCCGACCGCTTGGCGGTGCCTTCGCCATAGTCCAGCCCGGCAGTATTGTTGCTGAAGGCAAAGGGCGTATTGTCCTGGCTGCGCGATACGGCCACTACGCCCGGTGTGCTGCGCAACCGCGCCAGCACCTGCTGTAAGGTGACAAACTGCTCGTCGCGGGGCTGCGTGCCGGGGCTAAGGCTGATTTGCCACGCGTTTTCGTAAGCAAATCCTAGCGGAGCCCGATAATTGGTCCAGTAGAACACGCCCACGCTGCCCACGGCAAAGAGCACCACAAAGGCTAGCACAATCTCTAAGGTCAGCAAGGCATTAGCCCGCTTGCGATTCCACATCAGGGTAAACAGGTGGCGTATCATGCGGTTAAATCTCCTTTCAAAGCCTTAACGGCGTGTAACTTCGACATTTTATAGGCCGGGTAGGCACCCGACAAGATTCCGAAAAACAGGGCTACGCCCAGGGCCGCCACAAACACCCGCCCATTCAGCCCAAACGTGGCGTAGGGCACCAGGTGGCTACCATTAAGCAGCGCCAGCACCCCAGCTGCCAGCCCGAGGCCCAGCCCGGCGCCGCACAGCGTTAAGATAATATTTTCGATGAGAAACTGACCCACTAGCCGCCCGGCCGTAGCCCCAAAAGCTTTGCGTACTCCAATCTCGGAAGAGCGCTCCAGCGTGCGACTTACGTTGATGTTAACCAGGTTGAGGGCGGGCAGCAACAGAAATAGCAGCCCCATGCCTCCCACCAGCCGTAGAAAATGGCCAGCCGCCCCTTCTACTTCGGTGGCGTTTTCGTTGCTGCCCAGTGAGGAGGCCAGCAGCGTTTGCGCCCGCGAGTTGACTTTGCTATAGCGCTTGGGGTCGGGCAATGGTA
>CALMOO010000376.1:0-1296 GCA_937871705.1 uncultured Hymenobacter sp. | reverse complement strand
CAGCTTGCAGGTATTCATCTTTAATAAGCGGCACATCAGCCGGCTGGCGCGCCAGCATAATGGCTTGGTACTGGCCTAGGTAGTCGGGGTCGCGCAGGTTATTGGCAGTAGCCGAGATGGGCAGCCACACCTCAGCGTAGGTATGCAGTCGCACCAGTGCCACGTCGCGCACTACGCCTACCACCCGGTAGGGCACGGCATCGAGCACTATTTCGCGCCCCGCTACCCCCGCAGCGGTGCCAAAGTAGCGCCGGGCCGTAGTAGCACTTATCACCGCCACGTGCGCTTCCTGTTGCACCTCGCGCTGGTTGTAGGGCCGGCCTTCCAAGAAGTCAAAATCCAGCACCTGCCAGAACGCGCCATCCGTGCGCTTGCGGTCGAGCTTGAGCACCTGCTGCCCCACGTAGGCCACGGCCGTGCCCCAGTTATTCTCGCTGATGGACACTTTTTCGGGCGTGCGTAGCGTCCGCGCGTGCTGGTCTAAAAACGCGTAGCCAACGCCGCTGTTGCTATTGCCCCCGTCGCGGTACAGCAATTGCATTCGGTTGATGAATAGCAACCGGTCGGTGTGCAGCTCGGGCCGGTGCGCCCCTGCAGCGTAATCAACCAAAGCATACACGACTAGCAGTATCATCAGCGTGAAGCTGATGCCAAACAGGCTGATAGCGGTGAAGAACTTGCGCCGCAGCAAGACCTTCCAGGCGATTTTGAGGTAGGAAAGAAGCATAGCTTTTTGATTTTATCTGTCATCCTGAATGCAGCGCAGCGAAATGAAGGACCGTGTCACGCCTGCGCCGCGCTGTAATTATTACTGGTGAGGCGAGCAGCCGTGATAAGCTGCTTCGTTCCTCAGCCTGACAGCTAGGCCACTTGCCGGCCGTCGAAAAACCGGATGAGGCGTTGCGTTTTTTGGGCTTGGTGCTCGTCGTGCGTCACCATGACGAGGGTGGTGCCCTGGTCGCGGTTGAGGCCCAGCAGCAGCTCCATTATTTCCTCGCCCATCACTGAGTCAAGGTTGCCGGTGGGCTCGTCGGCCAGGATGATTTCAGGCTCGCCGGCCAGGGCGCGGGCGATGGCCACGCGCTGCCGCTGCCCGCCCGAAAGCTGCGCCGGAAAGTGGCTGGTGCGGGCATTAAGGCCCACTTTGTCGAGGGCGGCCAGGGCACGGCGGCGGCGCTCGGTGCCCCCTACCCCCTTACGGTAGAGCAAGGGCAGCTCCACGTTGTCGAGCACCGAGAGGTCGTTGATGAGGTGGTAGCTCTGAAAAACGAAGCCGATTTTGTGGTTGCGCAGCCC
>CALMOO010000375.1:3474-3775 GCA_937871705.1 uncultured Hymenobacter sp. | reverse complement strand
CTACCAGCACTACGCGTTCGCGCTCTACCACCACTTGGCCGGGTAGGGCACCTTTGGGCTTGCGCACGAACTTTTTGGGTGTAACCGTGACGGGACACAGCGAGTCGTGCTGCCGCCGCGAATACCAGCCTGCCAGTTGGGCCGCGTGCGTTACGACCGGCTCCGGCACCGTTTGCCCGGCCCGGTGCCGAATAACTACGTGCGAGCCCGTCACATCTTTGGCGTGCAGCCACAGGTCGTCTTTGTGCGCGTATTTCTGCGCAAGCAAATCGTTATTAGCGGCGTTGCGTCCTACCAGAAT
>CALMOO010000375.1:0-3464 GCA_937871705.1 uncultured Hymenobacter sp. | reverse complement strand
GTGTAGCCCTGGTCCTCAAACACCTTGAAGGGCAGCTCGGTGGCAGCTTTGGCGGGTGCTGCGCTGGGGTCGAGGGCGTGCTGCTTGCGCCAGGCGCGCAGGCCGCGCAACTCGTGCAGCGTCGGCTGGGTGTCCAACTCTTCCAACTGCTCGAGCGCTTGCAAGGCCTCAGCCTCGCGCCGGGCAATACGCTCCGTCAGCTGGCGCTCTTCAATCTGCTGGTTTTTGGCTTTGCGATACAGGTTTTCGGCGGTGCGCTGCGGCTTTTCGAGCGGCTTGAGCTTGAGGGTAACTGGTTGATTGGTATAAAAATCGACCACTTCAAGCTGCGTAGCTCCGGGCTGGATAGCATGCAGATGAGCCATGATGAGGTCGGCCCGGTGCCGATAGCCGGCCTCGTGCGCCAGCGCGTGCAGGCGCTGGCTCGCCAGCTGGGCACTGGTGCCAGCCTCGTCGGCGCGGCGCTCCAGCAGCTGGCGCACCTGGCGGCGCTCAGTTTCGAGGGCCCGGCGCGCCAGCGCCAAGGGCACGAAGCGACGCAAGGCCCCAATAGGGTCGGCGCCGGGTAAGGTTTCCAGGATGGTGCCCAGCGGCACGAGGCTGAGCCGGGTGCGCCCATCTAGCTGAATGAGGTAGTAGTACGCCGGCTGTTCCAACTCGGCGAGCAGCGCGGTAGCTAGCTGCTGCTTTATGGCCGCAGGGGCCGGGTCATAGCCGCGCTGCTCGCGCAGAAAGCGGGCGGGCAAGTCGGCCAATGCTGGTGGCAGCTTGCCACCAGCCCCAATGAGTAGCGGGGGGGTAGGCGCCTCAAGAGCCGGCGCCAGCTCAGCATCAGCCGCGTAGCGCTGGTGAAACAGCTGGGCCGCTGCACCGGGGGTAGGCCGAAGAATAGCATTTGGCCGCGGCCCGTACAGCTTAAAAACCAGCGTTGCCTCGTCTTCAACAAACGTGAATTGCAAAACTCTATCCTGGGGCCAGGCAGCCACGCCAGCCACGGTGCGGCCCAGCAGCTCCGGAAATAAATCTACCGAGTTTTGGCGTGCCCGCTGAAAGGTTTCGGGCAAGGCCAGCGCCGGGAAGGCCGCTCCTAGCTGGGCCTTCAGCCAAAATGCCGCGCCATCGGCATGAAGCAGGCTAATAACCAGCTCATCCTTCTCCTGCGAAAAACAGCTGGCCACCCGGTAATTCTTTAGCCGCTCGGTGAGTGCCGGAGCCAGTTGGCGCAAGAAATAATAATTGGTGTGCATAGCGCGCGATAGTTCTGCTTCAAGGGCGCAGGCGGCCTGCTGTTGCAGCTTGTACCAGGCTCAGGCTGAGAAGGGGGGTAGGGTTATCGTTAACGCATTGGCAAAGCCTCGTAGCCAGCACAACTCTTCTGCCTAGTAACCGATTGCTAAGCTATTAGTTAACGTCTAAGACCAATCCGTCATAGGCGAGCCGAATCCAGGGCGGCAGCTCGGCTTCTACCTCATGGTGCCGGCCCAGCTGGTGGCTGATATGCGTAAGGTAAGCGCGCCTAGGCCGCAGCTCTTCCAAAACCTCGACGGCCTGCCCCAGCGTGAAGTGCGAAACATGCGGCTCGCGTCGCAGCGCGTTCAGCACGATGGTGTCGGCCCCGCGCAAAAGCGTCATAGTCGCTTCTGAAATAAAATTGGCATCGGTCAGGTACACAAAGCCGCCTATGCGGAAGCCCAGCACCGGCAGCCGATAATGCAAGGCCCGCAAGGGCTGCACCGCGAGCCCCAACACCTCAAACGGCTGGTCGTCAGCTTCAATAGGATGCAGGCGTACTTGTGGCACGCCCGGGTATTTGTGCTCGGCAAAGATGTAAGCAAACTCCTGCTTAAGCTGCTTGATAACGCGCGGCTCCGCGTACACCGGCATTTCCTGCTGCTGCCGAAAGTTAAACGCCCGAATATCATCCAGGCCGGCCGTATGGTCCTTGTGCTCGTGGGTGAAAAGCACTGCGTCGAGCCGTTTGACACGCGCCCGCAGCATCTGCTGCCGAAAATCAGGCCCAGTGTCTACTACGAGGCTGCGCCCCGCCACATCTATATGCACCGACACGCGCAGACGCGTGTCGCGTGGGTCGAGCGAGCGGCACACCGGACAGTCGCAACCTATCATCGGCACTCCCTGCGAAGTACCAGTGCCTAAGAATGTGATGGTCAATTTGGCAAATTATAAGTTATAAGTTGTAAAGTATAAGTTAGAAATTGGATACCGACTGCCTGGCTTGCTAGTTTCTAACTTATACTTCGCAACTTATAATTAGTAAAACCTACCCCACGTACTGGCGCACCATGCGCACCAACTCATCAAAGTTGAGTGGCTTAGGCAGATAGGCCGTTACGCCAGCGGCTTGAAAATCGGCCATCGAATAATCGTTGGCATTGCCACTGATAGCAATAACGGGTACTTCGCGAATGCGGGCGTCGGCATGAGCCCGGATATCACGCGTGCACTGCATGCCATCTTTGATAGGAATATTAATATCCATCAGCACGCCATCGACGGTATTTTTTTCGAGCTGTGGCAGCACGTCACCGCCATTTTTGGCTAATAAAATTTTGTATTTCTGTTGCTCTAAAATTTTGCGGGTTAGGTTCAGAATCACTGAGCTGTCTTCGGCAATGAGAATGGTCTTCGGAGTATTTTCAGAGGGCATAGAGGGGTGCTACTGGCGAGTGAAAGGGCAAGAAAATAAGCCAGTTAAGTACCAATCTTGTGGTCAAGACACACTATCGGCCGTAGCTGGCTGCGACTCCGCCGCGGCTACCACACTTGGGTAAGCGGCTTTGAATTGAGCAAAGTAATGTTGTAGAAGTTTAAATTCGATGGGCAGGGCTGCTATGGAGGCATTTTTTAATAATTGTTCCATACGAAGTGCCTGCCCAGCCAGGGCCACAAGCCCCAGCGTGGCCGAGGTGCCTTTGAGCTGGTGCATCAGCGGATGCAGGCCTTCCCAATTGGCCGCCGCCATGCAGGTTGCCGCCTGAGCTAGCAGTTCGCCAGCCTCTAGCTCGAAGTCAGAGTACAAGTCGGCCGTAAACTCGTGCCCACCTAGCTGCCGCAACTGGGTCAGCACCTCAGTATCGAGGGTGACGGGCGCTGGCGTTGCGGTTATTGTGGTAGTCGCGGTCGGGTTTGGGGGGGGTAGGGGCAGCCACCGAGCCAACATATCAGAGAGCTGCTGGTGCTTGACGGGCTTAGCCAGGTAGTCATCGAGACCAGCTTGCACAAAGCGGGTTGCGTCGTCGGGCATCGAGTAGGCCGTCATGGCCACAATGGGCGGGCAGGCTTCGCCCAAGCGTGCTTTGATTTCACTAGTGGCCGCAATACCATCAAGGCCCGGCATCTGAATATCCATCAGAATCAGCTGGTAGTCGGCACCCAAGGCCGTAGCGCGGGCAATTGCCTCGTAGCCATCGCTGGCAATTTCAACCTCACAGCCAAGCTTATCG
>CALMOO010000374.1:7580-14096 GCA_937871705.1 uncultured Hymenobacter sp. | reverse complement strand
CCCATACGCGGCCCTGAACCCGATGCTCACGGTGGGCGAAGCCATCCTCGAACCCTTGCGGGTGCACGGGGTAGGCGGCAGCCGCGCCGAGCAGAAAGCCCGCGTGCGTGAGTTGTTGCGCACCGTGGGCCTAAGCGAAGATGCGGAGCAGCGCTACCCCCACGAGTTCAGCGGTGGGCAGCGCCAACGCATTTGCATTGCGCGAGCGCTGGCGTTGCGGCCCAAGCTCATCGTCTGCGACGAATCGGTGTCGGCGCTCGATGTGTCGGTGCAAGCGCAGGTGCTCAACCTGCTCAACGACCTGAAGCGCGAGCTGGGCATCACCTACCTTTTCATTACACACGACTTGTCAGTGGCCCGCTTTATGAGCGACCGGCTGCTGGTGATGAGCCAAGGCAAAGTCGTGGAAAGCGGCCCGGCTGCCGAGGTCTACGCGCATCCGCAGCATCCCTATACCCAGCAATTGCTAGCAGCTATTCCGAGCGACGACCCTGCCCGCATTGCGGCACGGGTGAGCTTATAACCCGGAGCCACATTCCGTTTCCAGCAGGGCAGATTAGCCTTCGTAAGCTGGGGGTGGGGTAGGAGCCGAACAACCTGCCACCACCTACGTTATTTACATCGTTCAATGATAGGCGGAGTACCACTCCACCTTACAGATTTCACTCTACGCGCCTCCGATATTCTATTCAAGCTACCCGGCGGCCCGTCTTACTCATTCAATGAAAAACCCCCAAGACTCTGCTGCCCCCCGCGCCGCTCGCGCGAAGGCAGCTCCCGCCCCAGCTAGCCTGAGCCAAGAAGAAGTATATCGGCAGTTTGCCGACAACCCAGGCAAAGTGCTAGCCTACCGGCAGCTTTCGCGCCGCCTCGGCATTACCACCAAAGCCAAGCGTGAAGAACTATTTGCCCACCTCAAAGACTTGCGCCAAACTGGCCGCATAGAACTGCTGCAAAACGACGAATACCGCTTAGGCAACCCTACCGACCTGCAAGTGGCCGCTAGTGCCACCAAGGGCCGCAAAACAGCTAAAAAGGAAGCACCGGCTGCCGCGCCAGTTCAGCCTGACTTAGACGAAGAATTTGGCCGGGACCCCATTGTGCACCGCCGCCGCTTCGCTGGCTTTGACTACGCTGGCGATGGCCCCGAACGCCGCCCTAACCGCGATGCCAATACCGTTATCGGCACCGTAGCGCTCGCTACCCCCCGCTTTGCCTTTGTGGTGCGCGAGGACAGCGAGGGCGAGGATATTCGCGTCTTCACCGACCAACTCCGCTACGCCCTCAACGGTGACCTAGTGCGGGTGCGCCTGCGCGGTGTGCGCGATGGCCGCCTCACCGGCGACGTGGTGGAAGTGCTCAAGCGCGAGCGCTCCGAAGTAGTAGGTCGCTTGCAGATGAGCGGTCCTATCGGCTTTGTGAAGCCCGATAACCGCAAGGCGTATTTCGACGTGATGGTGCCACCTGACCAGCTCGGTGACTCGCGCAACGGCGACAAGGTGCTGGTGCGCATCACCGACTTTCCGGAGCACGATGGCGAAGGGCGCAACCCCGTTGGTACCATCATCCGCAACTTCGGCGCGGCTGGCCAGAACGAGGCCGAGATAAACGCCATCATGGCGGAGTTCGGCCTACCCTTCGAATTTCCGACGGCGGTAGAAGAGGAAGCAGATGCCATCCCGACTACCATCTCGAAAGAGGAAATTGCCAAGCGCCGCGACTTCCGCGACATCCTCACCTTCACCATCGACCCGGCCGACGCCAAGGACTTTGACGATGCCCTGAGTTTGCGTACCCTGGAGAATGGTAACTACGAAGTGGGCGTGCACATCGCCGACGTGACGCACTACGTGCGCCCCGGCACCGAGCTAGAGCGCGAGGGTAAGAGCCGCGCCACCTCGGTGTACCTCGTGGACCGCGTGATTCCGATGCTGCCCGAAAACCTCTCGAACGGCCTCTGCTCATTGCGGCCCAACGAAGACAAGCTGACGTTCTCGGCCGTGTTTGAGCTCGACGAAAAAGGCAAGCTGCAAGACTCGTGGTTTGGCAAAACTGTCATTCACTCCGACCGCCGCTTCAGCTATGAGGAAGCGCAGGAGCGCATCGAAACCGGCGAGGGCGACTACGCCGAAGAAATCAACCTGCTAAATCGCCTTGCCAAAAAGCTCTCGGCCGACCGCTTTCGCAAGGGTGCCATCACCTTCGAAACTCAGGAGGTGAAGTTCAAGCTGGGCCCCGACGGTAAGCCGCTCGGCGTGTACGTGAAGGAGCGTAAGGATGCGCACAAGCTCATAGAGGAATTCATGCTGCTTGCCAACAAGCGTGTGGCCGAGTTCGTGTTTGGCCTTAAGAAAACTAAGCCGCGCTTCACGATGGTGTACCGTACCCACGATGCACCCGACCCCGAGCGCCTCGAAAACTTCTCGCTTTTCGCTCTCAAGTTTGGCCACAAGCTGAACCTGAGCAACCCGAAAAAAGTCAGCACCGAGCTGAACAAGCTGAGCGAAGAGGTGGTGGGTAAGCCCGAGCAAAACGTGATTCAGGGCCTAGCCATCCGGTCGATGTCGAAGGCCATTTACACCACCGAGCCGCTAGGGCACTTCGGCCTGGCGTTCGCGCACTACTCGCACTTCACGTCGCCCATCCGTCGCTACCCCGACATGATGGCGCACCGCCTATTGGAACACTACCTAGAGGGTGGCAAGAACGTACCCGTCGAGCCCGTGGAAGAGGAGTGCAAGCACTCGTCGGCCCGTGAGAAGCTGGCAGCAAACGCCGAGCGCGCTAGCATCAAGTACAAGCAAGTCGAGTACATCGGTGCGCACATCGGCGAGCAGTTCACCGGCGTGGTGTCGGGACTTACTGAGCGCGGCATCTACGTCGAGATTGAGGAGAACAAGTGCGAAGGCATGATTCGCATCAGCGACCTGCCCGGCGACACCTTCGAGCTCGATAAGGACAATTACCGCCTCGTAGGTCGCGGTTCGAAGCGCATCATCCAGTTTGGCGACGAGCTGCAAGTAGTCGTGACCGCCGCCAACCTGCTCGACCGCACCATCGACATGGAGCTAGTCGATAACCGTCCCGAAAGCGTGAAGCAGCGCGAGCGTGCCGAGCGCGAAGCCGGTCGTGGTAGTAGCCGTGGTGGCTACCGTGGCGACAAAGGCAGCAAGAGCGGTGGCCCCCGTGGCGGGGGTAGCAGCAGTGGTGGGCGCGGTGGCCGAGAAGGTGGCAAGCGCCGCCGGTAGCACTTCACCCGCCTACCCCCTCAACTAAACGAGGAGCTGACCAATTTCCTGAGAGGTCTGTAGCGTCGCTATAGACCTCTTTTTTGTTTAAGATGTATAAGCTGCTGCCTCAGTCCTGCCTCTTTTGGTATAGGGGGTAGGGCCAAGATTCCCCGCAGAGCCACCCTGCCCAACCTACCTTTGCCCCGTGCAACCCGACCTCTCCAGCCTCCTCCAGCAAGCCCTAAAAGAGCTTGACTACGGCCAGCAGCCCGCTGCCCTTTACGACCCCATTCGCTACATCATGAGCCTCGGCGGAAAGCGTCTGCGCCCGCTGCTCACGCTGATGGGCGCCCAGCTATTCACCGATGAACTGAGTTCCTTTGTGAAGCCAGCCCTGGCCACCGAAGTCTTTCACAACTTCACCCTGCTCCACGACGACCTCATGGACCAGGCGCCGCTGCGCCGCGGCCAGCTCACCGTGCACGAGAAGTGGAACCCCAACGTGGCCATTCTCTCGGGCGATGTGATGCTGGTGCGGGCCTACGAATTGCTCTTCGAAAACGTGTCCCTACCCCTGCTGCCGCAGGTGCTGCGCCGCTTCTCCCAGACCGCCGCCGAGGTGTGCGAAGGCCAGCAATGGGACATGAATTTCGAGACCGAAACGACCATAACCATCCCGCAGTACCTCGACATGATTCGACTGAAAACGGCCGTCCTGCTCGGCTTTGCCTTGGAGCTAGGCGCTCTGCTGGCCGACGCGCCCGCAGCCGACGCCGAGCACTTGCGGCAGTTCGGTACCGACATCGGCTTGGCTTTTCAGCTCCGCGACGACCTGCTCGACGTGTATGGCGATGCGGCTACCTTCGGCAAACGGGTTGGCGGCGACATCATTTCCGATAAGAAAACCTTCCTCCTGCTCACCGCCCAGGCCCAGGCCGATGCTGCCCAGCAGGCCACGCTGGCGCGCCACCTCGGCCAGCCCGTACGTGATGCCGAGGCCAAGGTGCAAGCCGTGCGCAGTATCTACGATGAGCTCCAAATTCGCCCCCAGACCGAGGCGCTCATCAACGACTACTTCCAGGCTGCCCTGCTGCACCTGGAGCGCCTACAGGTGCCCGCTGCGCGTAAAGCGCCCCTGCGCCAGCTCGCCCTCCAGCTGCTGGAGCGCGAATCATAATCCCTACCCCCCTCGATGCATCTCAACCCGCTGCTTATCCTGCTTGGCCTCACCGTAGCCATCTCGGCCTACGCCTGGTCGAACCAGGAACTGATGAATAACTGGATACTCGACCCCTACCAAATGAACCGCCGCGGCGGCCAGTGGTATCGGCTACTCACCTCCGGCTTCCTGCACGCCGACTGGGGCCACCTACTCTTCAACATGATTACCTTCTACTCATTTGGGGGGGTAACACTGTCAGCCTTCGCCAGCGAGCTAGGGCCTACCAATGGCATTATTGCCTTCCTGGTGCTGTACCTGGGCGGCATCATTGTCTCCGATTTGCCCACCTATTTTCGCCACCGCCACGACCCTGGCTACCGTAGCTTGGGCGCTTCGGGGGGGGTAGCGTCGGTGCTGTTTGCGGGCATCCTGTTCCAGCCCATTGGCAAAGTCTACATGATGTTTATCCCGTTTGGCATCCCTGGCTTTATCTGGGGTGTGCTCTATCTGCTCTATTCCTACTACATGGGCCGCCGCCGGGGCGACAATATCAACCACGATGCCCACTTCTATGGCGCGCTGTACGGGGTAGTGCTCACCAGTGCCCTAATGCCAGGCGTTCTGCCAGTATTTATAGAGCAAGTACTAGGTTATTTTAGATAAACACTTGTATTTCAAACGATTAATCCTGTACTATATATCTAATTTCAAGTTGTTGCGTATTGAGGACGGAAACACTAACTCTTCTTCACACACCTTCGTCATGCGTAACCCTTCTTCCATTGTTTCGCGGCTTTCGCCTACGGTCCTTCTGCCTGCTTTGCTGCTTTCTTTGAGTAGCTGCAGCCGCTATAACAACAACGGTTCGCTGAGCATAGCGGGCGTCATCTACTTAATTCTTGCCATTTATGCCCTCATCAGCTTGCTTAAGCAGGACTGGTCATTAGGTAAAAAACTAATCTGGGGCATCATCATCTGGTTCTTCCCCATCGGTGGTTCTATTATCTACTTGCTATTCTCTGGTCGTAGCAACTAAAGCCGCACCACAGCAGCCCCAACAAAAAAACCTTAGCCACATTGGCTAAGGTTTTTTTGTTAGGGCAAACAGGGGGCCGAAATGTAGGTTATTTTAGCAACTGCTCCTTTTGTAGTCGCGCTACGTGGCGTAGCAACTCCCCGGTATTGGTGAGCTCTTTCGCTTGCCAGTGGCCGTCAGGCTGCTTGAGCAGCTTCACTTCGAGTACCATTGTGGTGTCGTACTTAGGCTGCGTAAACTCTAGGCCTACCAGCGCTTCATCGCCCTTTTCGGTCGTGTACTTGACGCCTTTGAACTCGCTGTCTGGGCTTACTATCCGGCTCGCCAGCCCCATAAAAGATAGGTTGACCATTCGCTTCGGGGCGGCTGCTTGCGCTGCTTCTACCGAGCCAGTTTCTACGTAGCGCTGAATCTCACTGTGGGCTGCCTTGGCCAGTTGCGGCTTTAGCATGCGCAAGGCGCCTTGCATAGCCAGCCCACCACCCGGCACCAGCGATGTTAGCAGTGACCCTTGGCTTGCCACATCATCTACCAGGTGGCCGGTTAGCGCATCTACGTCCACGTAGCGCTCGAAGGTGGCTACGTCGTGTGTTTGGGTAGCTTTAGCAGCTTCTAGTAGGGCGTATTGTGGCCCTTTATGGAATGATTGATAGTAGAAATAGCCTCCCACCGCCACAGCGAGCAGCACTATTACAAGTACAGTTTTTTTCATAGAGAATAGCATGCAGCGTGTTGAAAATGCTGCCTTACAAATTTACTTACATGCTCTGCGGGTCTGGTAAGTACCAGCAAGAATGCCAATCCGGAGCCACGCTAGCTACTACGTTATATGCTGCCAATTGACGCTGCCCACCACACCGAGCCCGAAGTACATGGCCATCGTGGTTGCCGCGGCCTCCGCCCTGAAAACACCTTGCCTGCCTTTCTACATGCGCTCGCGCTCGGGGTTGATGTGCTCGAACTGGATGTTGTAATCTCGCACGACCAGCAGGTCGTTGTGTCGCACGAGCCCTGGCTTTCTGCCCGTCTTGGCCGCGGTCCAGAAGGCCAGCTACTGAACGCTGCGCAGGAGCGCCAGTTCAACCTTT